>JAKAJX010000251.1:6032-27786 GCA_021824855.1 Bacteroidota bacterium
AAACAGCATTGGGGGTTGGGCATACCGAAGCACCACGTGGCGCATTAGCACATTGGATTAATATAGAAGATCAAAAAATTGCTAATTATCAGTTAGTGGTTCCTACCACATGGAATGCATCACCAAGAGATAATAAAGGGCAAATGTCGGCCTACGAAGCTGCATTGATAGATACTCCGGTGGCTAATGAAACACAGCCACTAGAAATTTTAAGAACCATACACAGCTTCGATCCTTGTATGGCCTGCAGTGTACATTTATATGATGAAGATGGAAAAACAATTAGCCGAATTAGTGTAATAGGCAATTAATTTTTTAAATCTTATTTATGTCAAAAAAATTGCATATTCAAAAATTGCGTAGAGTATATGTATGGGAGTTACCCGTAAGGTTTTATCACTGGTTAAATGTGTTAGTTTTAATTGCTTTAGTTGTAACCGGCTTTTATATGTCGAACCCATTGGCTATTTTAAGTAAAAAAGAAGCAGTAAATAGTTATACAATGGGCTGGTTTAGATATATTCATTTTGCGGCAGCATATCTTTTCTTTTTTAATTTTTTATTTAGATTGTATTGGGGCTTTGCGGGAAATAAATATGCCAACTGGAAACAATTTATTCCTATCTCGCGAAGGTTTTTTCAGGAAATGTGGACTGTATTTAAGATTGATATTTTAATGATGAAAGGAAAAAACGGCAAAAGCGAACATTTAAGTGTTGGTCATAATGCAATGGCCGGGTTTATTTACTTTTTAACCTTTATTGTTTTTCTAATACAATGCTTAACAGGCTTTGGCTTGTATGCACCTATGGCCAGTTGGTGGTTTCCCAAACTTTTTGCATGGGTACCGGCTGTTTTTGGTGGCGATATTTTAACAAGAGTTATTCATCATTGGGCAATGTGGTTTTTTATTTTGTTTGCAATTGTTCATGTGTACTTGGTTTTTTATCACGATTATATTGAGGGTAGAGGAGAAATAAGCAGTATGGGTGGCGGATGGAAATTTATTGAAGACGATGTATTTGAACAAAATAAACACACTACTCCTAATCCCGAATCAGCAAAATAAAAAGATGGTAACACCCAAAAAAACCTTAATTCTTGGAATTGGTAATTATTTAATGGGCGATGAAGGCATTGGCGTGCATGTTGCCAATAAAATAAGCCTTGAAAAACTACCCAAAAATGTTGATGTTGTAGATGGCGGTACCGGCGGATTTCATTTATTAGAATACTTCGAAAAATATGATATTGTTATTTTAGTAGATGCTACATTAGATGGAAATCCTCCGGGAACCACGCGTCTTATTCAACCAAAATTTGCCAAAGATTTTCCTGCCGCAATGAGCACGCACGATATTGGATTAAAAGACTTGGTAAGTGCTTTGCAATTGTTAAATAAAATGCCACAAATAGAGCTATTTGTAGTAAGTATTAAAACCATACAGCAACAAGGAATAGAACTAACTCCCGAATTGCAAAAAGCCCTTCC
The DNA here is from genome assembly GCA_021824855.1 of Bacteroidota bacterium. Taxonomy (GTDB): domain Bacteria; phylum Bacteroidota; class Bacteroidia; order Chitinophagales; family Chitinophagaceae; genus JAKAJX01. Next base: position 7,525 of record JAKAJX010000251.1, read on the forward strand.
ACTGGTTATTGAAAAAATTAAAAATTTGCTGGTAAAAATTTATACCAAACCTATTGCGGTTGTTATATAAAAAACGGTTACTTAATTACCATAAACACTTAAAAATTTAATACGCATAATTTTTAATTGTTCCCAAGTATAATTGTATTCGCTTAGTTCTTGTTGTGCTACTTGTAAGGAAGATGTTTGGCAGCCTTTAAAATATTCTATAATCTCTTCTTTATCTATTTCATCCAACCATTCGTCAATTGCATAATCTAAATGTAATTTAGTACCGCTGGCTGCAATGGTTTCCATTTCTTCTAACAATTCATCTAATTTTAATCCTTTATTTTTTGCAATGGTTTCTAAGGGTATTTTTTTGTCTATATTTTGAATAATATAAATTTTGTTGTTGCTTTTATTGGCAACGCTTTTCATAATAAAATCATCGGGCTTTTCTATATTATTTTCTTCAACATATTTTGCAATTAATTCTACAAAAGGTTTACCATATTTTATAGCTTTTCCCTTACTAACACCCTGACATTTTTCTAATTCTTCCAAAGTGGTAGGATATAATGTTGCCATATCTTGTAAAGAATTTTCAAGAAAAATTACAAAAGGAGGCAATGATTTCTTTTTAGCTTCTTTTTGCCGCATGTCTTTCAGCATTTCAAATAACTTGTCATCGGCGGCGGCTCCGGTTTGTGCTTCGCCTTCGTATTCTCCATCATCTTCATTAGCTTCTTCAAACAAATTATTCAATACAATTTTAAAAGAACTCGGTTTCTTTAAAAACTTTTCTCCTTTCTCGGTCATTTTTAATAAGCCATATTCTTCAATATCTTTTCTAATAAAATTTTCTAAAAGCATTTGGCGTATTAAGCTGTTCCAATAATGCGTTTGATTTTGTTCTTTTCCTATTCCAAACGCTTCTAATTTTTCGTGCCTAAACATGGTAATTTGTGGGGTTAGGCGGCCCATTATTATATTTACTACATATTCTGTAACAAATCGTTCATCAATAGCTTTAATAACTTTTAAAACCTTAACCGCTTCGTCTTTGGCTTCCACTTTTTCTTTTGGATGTTTACAATTATCGCAATTGCCACAATTTTTTACTTCCCAATCTTCGCCAAAATAGTGCAACAAAATTTTCCTTCGGCAAACACTGCTTTCGGCATAAGAAACGGTTTCGTTAATTAATTGTGCACCAACTTCTCTTTCGCTTAAAGGTTTATCACGCATTAAATGTTCCAGCTTCGATACGTCTTTGTGCGAGTAGTATAAAATACAATTTCCTTCTAAACCATCACGCCCCGCTCTTCCGGTTTCTTGATAATAATTTTCAATTGATTTGGGAATATTGAAATGAATTACAAAGCGAATATCGGGCTTGTCGATACCCATTCCAAAAGCAATGGTGGCAACAATCACCTGTACATCTTCATTTAAAAACTGATCTTGCCTATCTGCTCTTAATTTTTGATCTAATCCTGCATGATATGCAACCGCTTTAATATTATTAGCCATTAAAATTTCGGCAAGCTCTTCGGTAGTTTTTCTATTAAGTGTATAAATAATTCCGCTTTTACCTTTATGAAGCGTAATAAATTTTACAATACTTTTAATGGTTTGCTCTTTTTTAATTTTCGGTTGAATTTCGTAATAGAGATTAGAGCGATTGAAAGAGGAAATAAAAATAGTTGGATTGCGTAAGCCTAAGTTTTTTACAATATCGCTTTGTACTTTAGGTGTTGCGGTTGCCGTAAGTGCAACTACTGCAATATCGGGGTTAATAATATTCATCATTTCGCGTAAGCGGCGATATTCGGGACGGAAATCGTGCCCCCATTCCGAAATACAGTGTGCCTCATCTACGGCAAAAAACGAAATATTTAAATCGGCAAAAAATTCTAAATTTTCTTGTTTGGTAAGCGTTTCGGGTGCTACGTATAAAAGTTTGGTTTTACCGGCTAATAAATCATCCTTCACTTCTTTTATTTGTCCCTTATTGAGCGATGAATTTAAAAAATGAGCAACATCGTCTTTTTCGCTGTAACCACGAACCAGATCTACCTGATTTTTCATTAATGCAATAAGTGGAGAAACAACAATTGCACATCCGGGTAAAATCATTGCGGGCAATTGATAACACAAACTTTTTCCGCCTCCGGTGGGCATAATAACAAAAGTATCATTACCGTTTAAAAGGCTGTTAATAGCATCTTCTTGTCGGCCTTTAAAATCTTTAAAGCCAAAATATTTTTGTAATCCGGCATGAATATCATGTTTAGGCTCATTTTTTTTTGAAATAGGCGATACGGATTTAGCGGTCGTTTTGGTTTCTTCTGTTTTTTTAACAGAAACTTTTTTTATACTTGCTGCCATTGATAATTAATTTCTTTTCCTCAAACAATACTTAAAACGAAAAAATAAGTTACTACTTTTTACCAAAACCGAGTAATTTATTTTCAATTCAATAAAGCGAATTGAGTTTTTCGGTGAGAGGTTTGCCTTAATAAATTTTTTTAAAAAGGGTAGCGAAGTTAATAAAGCAAAGCCGGAATGGCAAGTGATTGGTGTTAAAGTTTACCTTTGCAGCGATGAATTTAATTATACATAAAGCAGCTACTAAAACGATTGAGCTGGAAGCAGCGTCTGTAAAGGATTTACAGGCTTTCATTAATGAAGCTTTTGAAAAAGCTATTGAAGCAATTCACCAAACAAAAGGTCGCTTAGTAATTAGCGGTATTGGCAAAAGTGCCATAGTTGCTCAAAAAATTGTTGCCACACTTAACTCCACCGGAACACCTGCCTTGTTTATGCATGCAGCCGATGCCATACACGGAGACTTAGGAATGATTCAAAAAGAGGATGTGGTAATGATTATAAGCAAAAGCGGAGAAAGTCCGGAGATTAAAGTATTAATACCCCTAATAAAAAATTTTGGTAATACTTTAATTGGCATGGTAGGAAATATGAATAGTTATTTAGCCGGCCACTCAAATATTGTTATTAATACAACGGTTTCAAAAGAAGCTTGTCCCAATAATTTAGCACCCACCAGTAGCACAACTGCTCAAATGGTAATGGGCGATGCAATGGCTGTTGCATTAATGGAATTAAACGGATTTAATGGAAATGATTTTGCAAAATTTCATCCCGGAGGAAATTTAGGGAAACGATTATATTTAAAAGTAGAAGATTTATACTTACACAACGAATCGCCTAAAGTATTGGCAACCGCTTCACTAAAAGAGGTAATTGTTGAAATTACAGAAAAACGATTAGGGGTAACCGCCGTAGTGGATGAAAATAATTATGTAAATGGAATAATTACCGATGGCGATTTACGCCGCATGCTCGAAAAAAGTAATTCATTAATAAATATTACCGCAAAAGATATTTTATCTAACCATCCTAAAACAATTGAACCCACGGCATTGGCTGTTGAAGCTTTAGAAATTATGCGACGATACGATATTAGTCAGCTTATTGTTCAACACCAGCAAAAATATTTAGGAGTTTTACATTTGCACGATTTGGTTAAAGAAGGAATAATTTAATTGTTATTTAAAATAATTATTTAATTGAAAGAACGTTATTCGTAAGTCATAAAAATAAAGCATGAACAAACATCATTATGTTGCCATTATGGCCGGAGGTATTGGAAGCAGATTTTGGCCTAAAAGCAGAACATCATATCCCAAACAATTTCTTGATATTTTAAATTCGGGTAAAACCCTTATTCAATGGACATTTGAGCGGTACGCAAAATTTATTCCTACAGAAAATATTTATGTAGTTACTTCCGACGAATATGTTTCAATTGTTGCAGAGCAATTGCCCCAAATACCCGCAGAAAATATATTAGCCGAACCCAGCAGAAAAAATACAGCCCCCTGTGTAGCGTATATTTCTTTTAAATTATTACAACAAGATCCGGAGGCGGCATTAATAGTTGCCCCCAGCGATCACATGATTTTAGATGCAGAAACCTTTCAATCTATTGCCATTAAAGCATTAAACTTTGTTCAATCGAAAGATGCATTTATTACATTGGGCATAAAACCAACACATCCCAATACCGGATATGGCTACATTCAATTCGATACATCTAACAATGAATCCGGAATTTATAAAGTAAAAACATTTACCGAAAAGCCCAATTTAGAATTGGCTAAAACATTTGTTGCCAGCGGAGAGTTTTTATGGAATGGAGGAATATTTGTATGGAAAGTAACAACCGTAATAAATGCTTTTGAAAAGTATCAGCCCGAAATGTTTGAGTTGTTTGATACAGAAAAAGAATATTTTAATACAGCCAAAGAAAAAGAAGCAATTAATAAAATATATCCGCAATGCACCAATGTTTCTATTGATTATGCTATTATGGAAAAAGCCAATAATGTGTTTGTAATTCCATCATCTTTTGGTTGGAGCGATTTAGGAACTTGGAATAGTGCGTATGATAATTTAGATAAAGACTATTTAGGCAATGCCGTTGCCGGAAATAATGTAATTATTATTGATGCAACCAAATGTATGGTAAGTGCGGCTCACGATAAATTACTTGTGTTACAAGGATTAGATGATTTTATTGTAGTTGATACGAAAGATGCTTTATTAATTTGTAAAAAAGACAAAGAACAAGCCATTAAAGAATATGTTGCCGAAGTAAAAAGAAGTAAAGGCGATAAATATTTATAAAACATACAAAAATTGGGTTGTGGTTTTAATAGTTGAAAACAACCCACTCACTTTATTTTGCTTTTATGAGTAAGCCTGTAATATGTATTGGTGCTGCATTGGTAGATGAATTATACCACGCAAATGGTCCGATACTTTTAGCCACTACCAACGAAGGAAAAGTTCATCGCAGTGCCGGTGGTGTTAGTAGAAATATTGCACATCAATTGGCTTTACTGGGTGTTCCCATTCAATTAATCAGTGTTTTTGGAAGTGATGGAGAAGGCGATTGGTTAAAAACAATTTGCCAATATGCAGGTATTAAATTAGATGCATCAATTACCAGTTCATCGCTTACCGGAAAATATACAGGAATTTTAAATGAAGATGGATCTTTGTTTACCGCATTTCTAACCAACCCTCCATTGCATTTAATTACACCCGAACATTTTGAACAAAATAAGCAGCTTTTAGAAACGGCTTCGGTTATTTTAGCCGATGCCAATATACCCGTTTTAGCAACAGAATGGTTATTGAACTTTTGTACTAATCAAAAAATTCCATTAATAATTGAACCGGTTTCGGTTCCGCCTGCAGAAAAATATAGAAAGGCTAATTTAAAAGGGTTGTTTTTAATTACACCCAATGAAGATGAATTGCCGGTATTGTGTAGTGCCAATGCTGTTACTGTTTTGCAACAAGTAAATGAATTATTGGAAAGAGGCGTACAATATATTTGGTTGCATAGAGGCTCGGAGGGTTCTTTATTTTTCAGCAAAGAAAAAACAATAAAATTAGCAGCACCAGAAACAGTGGTTAAAGATTGCACCGGCGCCGGCGATGGATCGGTAGCGGGCTTTATATTAGCCAAATATTTACATAAAACCAATGAAGAAAGTTTACGCATTGCACATACTTTATCTGCAGAAATTTTGCAGGTAGATGGTGCAATAGCAACACATCTTAATCAAGAAAAACTATTAGAATTGGTTGCTATATATTATCCTGAACAGTGTGAATAAAGAAGTTTAGAAAACAGCAGATTTTAAATTGTAAAAACCATCTACGCAGTAAAAATTACCTTTACGGTATGCTTAATTCCTTTCTTTATATTCATCCCGAAGTACAACAAGCAATAGCTGAAAATAAACCTGTTGTAGCGTTAGAATCTACCATTATTTCTCATGGCATGCCCTATCCTAAAAATATAGAAACAGCGTTGGCTGTTGAACAATTGGTAAGGGATAATGGTGCAATACCTGCAACAATTGCCATTATGGATGGAAAATGTTTTGTAGGATTATCTGCAAAGCAAATAGCATTTTTTGGAAAGGCTTCAACTGTTTGGAAAACAAGCTTACGCGACATACCATTTGTGCTTTCTAAAAAATTATATGGTGCAACTACGGTTGCAGCAACCATGCGTATTGCTGCCATGGCACAGATAAAAATATTTGTAACAGGTGGCATTGGCGGCGTACATAGAGGTGCAGAAAAAACGATGGATATTTTTGCCGACTTAACCGAAATGGAAAACACTTCAGTTGCTGTAATATCTGCAGGAGTAAAGTCTATTTTAGATATTGAACTTACGTTGGAGTATTTAGAAACCAAAGGAGTTCCGGTTATTACAATAGGTCAAAACGAATTTCCAAGTTTTTATTCACGCAACAGCGGAATAAATTCTCCATTACGTTTAGATACGCCTATTGAAATTGCTGAAATGTTGCAAATAAAATGGGAAATAGGTTTACAAGGTTCTGTTTTAATTGCTAATCCTATTCCGTTGGCACAAGAAGTAGCTGCAGAAGAAATGAAAGCGTATATTGATGCTGCCCTTAAAAATGCCGATGCCAATAATATAAAAGGAAAAGAAGTAACACCTTTTTTATTAAGTTGGATTGCACAACATACTCGAGGAGAAAGTTTAGAAGCGAATATTGCATTAATAAAAAGCAATGCAATATTGGGTGCAGCAATTGCCAAAGCGTTCTATCAAAAAACTTAATTGTTTACTACTAATAATTCAGGTTCATCGTTATTAAAATCTTCAGTTTGTAATTCAATTCGCCGAGTAATATCGTTTAAAGCGGCTAAACGTTGCACGGTATAGGGAACGGTATCTAAACCGGTTACAAATTTTAGAATGTAATTATAAATACCAATTAAATCGCCGGCTACAATTACTGTTCCCGAAATTTTATTGGTTACCAATAAAGAAAACCCAATAACAAGCATTACCAATATTTCCATTGCACCAAAACTCCAAGCTTCTTGATCGGATATTTTAATTTGCCATTCTCTTAGTTTGTGGTAATGCCTTCTTATTGCCAAATGATTTCCTGTAGAAATAATATCTACTTGTTGTTCTAATTCATCATTCTTTGCTTTATTTAAGCGTTTCATTTTTTTACCATAGAAATAACTGATAGCGGCCACAGGTATTAAAATACTTAAGCAAATAAATACAACTTTAGTATCGTAAAAATATAATAGAATTAAAGAGCCAAGTATATTATAAAAGGCTTCCATTACATAAACTAAATCGAATTCTAAAAAATCAACAAACTCTCTTGCTAAGGTTGAATGGGCACTTAGTTTAGAAACATCGTTAGAATGATATTTTCGTGCTAAAAATTTTGTTACTAATGAAGTATAAATAGATGAATAGGTTCTTGTATCGTACCTATGACGAATAGTACCAACTATTAACCAAGCAATATGTACAATGGAAAGAATAATAAGTCCTTTATAAGAACCTTTCATTAAACCGTTTACAGCTTCGCCTAAAAAAAACGGACGTAATAATGATCCAACCATTTCTAAAGAAAATAATATATAAGTAAGCAACAATTGTAATCGGTGCTTTTGAAAAATGGTTTTTAATATGGCTAAATTTGGCATATCCTTTCTTTAGGTTTATTAATGGTTTGCTCTTAAATAAAAGGTATTTTACAAGTATGGTATAGACTTTTGTAAAAAACCGAAGTTTAGATGAGATAGTAAGTAGGAGGGCAAATGTAAGAAGCGAAAAGAAATTATTAGCCTGAAGTCTTGTCAGCATTGAGATTTTTGCCAGTAATGACACCACGACAGTTTGCAGAACCGCATTGACAATCAAACGATTGTGCATGTTCGTTTAAGAATGTTGCATAGTCTAAGGTTAGTTCAGCCTCTTTGTTAATTTTTTGCAAAGCCACAACATTTAAGCCTTGATAGCCGGTATTTGGATTGCAGGAGTGGTTTTGCGGTGCCCAGTCTGAAGGGTTGTTCGACCATAAAATATACACTTCGTTGCTTATTGGGTAGGCATATCTTCGAAAAATTTCTTTCTGTTCTTCGTTCCAATTTTCATCCACATATTTTTTAGTAACAATGCGTTGAGCCAATTCTTCTCCTTGAAAAATAATTTCTCCGGCTTCTATGTTTTTTGTGGCATAAATGCCATAACCCGAAATGGAGTTACCTTTTACCATATATTTTTTTTGTAACCGGCCATGCCGAGCAATTCCTTCTTCAATAATATGTTGCAAAAAGCCCGAAGCGCCAATGGTATCGTACTTTAAAATATAATCGGCAGAACCTTCGTAGCCGCTGGTATAAAAAACCGAACAGGTAAAATTAATTTCTAAAAAATATAAATTACCCGATGCATCCATTCTAAAATCTAATCGGGCATAGCCAACTCCGTTAAATGAACGAAAAATACGTTGAGCTGCATTGCGCAATTGTTGATTGATGTTTTTATCGGTAACCGGAATGTTGGCATTAGGGTGTAATTCGGATGTTTTTAAGGCATAGGTTTTAAAACTATTTCCTTCGGGAAAAATAAACTCAATTGGATGAAATGCGGTTGATGTTTTTCCATCAGAATTGGCAGCAACCAAAACCGTAAACTCTCTTCCGTCAATATATTCTTCTATTAAAAGTTCGTTATATGTTTCAATTATTTCGGCAACTTTTTGCGTTAGTTCAAGTTCATTCACTACTAAAGAATGTTTATCAATTCCCAAACTATCACCGGCTTTTGCCGGCTTAACAAATAAAGGAAATTGCAATTGTGTTACAACCTTAGCAACATCTGTAAGCGATTGTATTAAAACGTAGGCGGGTGTTTTTATATTTTCGCAATAAGCAACATACTTCATTAATTCTTTAGGCGGATCGTATAACGTGGATGAAGGTCCGGTGTAGGGAAGATTGAGTAATTCTAAAGTATAAATAACGTCTATGGAAGGAACTTCCCATTCCAAATATCCTTCACAAAGGTTTACAAAAACATCGTAATTTTTTTTACTTAAATTTTTCAGTTGTTTATAAGTAGTAAGCTTATTTAAAAAAACGTTTTCAACGGTTGCTTCCGGAATTAAGGGAGCTAAATTTCTGGGAGGATCGTAATATTGATAATCCACGGCAGAGGTTGAATAGTCGGGTTGCAAAACACAAATTTTCATCAGGCATTCACTTTTCGTGCATAAGCATTTTGTAATATTTCTGCTATTAACTGGGCGAAAGTAGTATTACTTAATCGTAAAATAGCGCCTATTGAAGTATAATTTTCATCTTCACTTAAGCCGCATTGAGCATTTACTTCTAATACATAGATATTGCCTGTATGGGCATTCATTCTTAAATCAACTCTCGAATAGCCTTGACCCTTTACGGCACAATAAGCATCCCAACTTATTTTTTTAATTGTTTCGTGTAAGGAGGTATTGGGTGTTGTATATTCATAAAAATTTTCATTTTTGGGCATAGGCGTTTCATCCTCATATATTTCCCATAAACGATCGAATGATAAAAACTTTTCGTTATCGGGAAGTGAAGGATGAAAAACTCTTTCAACGGGAGGATAAATAACCGCTTCTTCCGGTCTGTCGTATGATCCTACAATTAGCGTAGTAAATTCAGGACCAACAATAAACTCTTCTGCAACTATTCCATCTACGGTTAGTTTCCAACCTCTATAGCCTTCAAATAATTTATTCACCTGTTCATTTAATTCATTATTATTTGTAACTACATTTTTTATTCCAACGCCCATACTTCCGCCTGAAACGGCTGGTTTAACAATTATTGGAAAACCTAATTTTCTGAGGCTTCCATTTAATTCTTGATTTTTTTGTTGAATTGAAATCCATTTGGCATGCGATACACCGTATTCATCAAACGCTTTTTTCATCGATACTTTAGAGGTAGTTATATCGTAAAAATATTCGTCGGCTCCGGTATAAATTAAATCTTTTTCTTCCAGATATTTTAGAACAGAAATGCCGGGCGTTCCATTAACTTCATCTCCATCGCATAAGTTTAAAATAATAGGAGTATAGTGCTGATTGGTTTTTTCGGTAATGATGGAATCAATGATTGCTTGATAATTATTTAAAGTAACTGCTTGCCATTTCCATGGCAAACCCAATATGGTAAAAGCTTTGGTATATTCCGAAATACTTTGAGAAAAATCGTAGTAATAATCAATATTAGGATCGTTGGTAATAAGGTAGGGAGCTAATACCCAAACCATTACCGGTTCTTCTGTGAATTGATTTTTGAAAAATGTGTTCATTGTATAATTATAGTGAGCCTCTTTTTTTTAATTGGTGTTGAATAAAATCGGTTAATAAATAATGTGATAAAATTTTTTTTGAAAGATGGGCTGCCCCTTTTATAGTTTGTAAACAGTTTTTGGAGTTACAATAACAAATAAAAGGCTGAGCCATATTCCATTCGGTTGATGGATAAAAAAAAGTTATTTCATCTCCAATATTTAAATTTTTTAAAGCAATTATTTCGAAAGTTGTTGTATTAAAAAAAACGCTGGGAGAACAACTGTGATTAGTGTATTGCAAAAACTCGGGCTGAAGTGTAATGTGATGGTGTTCATTAACCTGAATAGTAAGATAAGTTGCTTGCGATAGAGTTAAACCCGCACTAAACAAACAAACAACTTCTCCTTTATAAAATTTTTGTGCGGCATGTAACGATTTTTGCTTGGTTACAACATTTTCTACCACATCGGCAAAACCATGTTTGCTAATAATTTTAAATGATGGGTTAGTAAATGTATAAAGCATACTATTAATGGGTAATAGCAAGTTAATATGAAATAGCATAAATAAAAAACATAATTGTAGGGCTGTATATTAATGTTAATAATATAGTGGTTTATTAACAAAATAAGATGGTATAAAAGGCGTAAAAATTTGTAAAAACTATTGGTTATAAATAGCAAATGCAGCAAAATAAAAATTGGAAATTATTTTAAAATTGTATACATTGAGTAACAATCCTGTACAACTATGAAAACACAACAACTTTCATACAAAAACTCCCTGTGGTCTGTTTATCAAACAACGCCCAATTTTCAAAACAATCAATGTCAGCTGGTATTTATTTTTGGAGCAAATGAAATTGTTTCAGAACCGGCAATATATAACTATGTTTATTCGCAATATCCTAATGCCAATATCGTCTCTGCATCTACAGCAGGAGAAATAATAGATAAAAATGTTTTTGATAATACAGCGGTAGTAACTGCAATAGAATTTAATTCAACTCAAATTCAATGCGTTAAAACCAATATAACAGAACATGCCAGTAGCGAAGCTGCAGGTAAATTTTTAATGAATCAATTTCCGGAAGATGGTTTAAAATCTGTGTTTATTATTTCTGATGGAACGAAAATAAATGGCAGTGAACTTGTTTTAGGAATTAATGCCAACACACCCAAGGGCATATCCGTAAGTGGTGGATTGGCGGGCGATGCAGCCAGATTTTTACAAACAAGTACCGGACTTAATAGCGTAGCATCTGAAGGTAATTTAATTGCTATTGGTTTTTATGGCAATAATATTAAAGTTGGTCATGGTTCTTTTGGAGGTTGGGATGAATTTGGAAAAGAAAGAAAAATTACCAAAGCCAATAAAAATATATTATACGAAATTGATGGAAAAAGTGCATTGAGTTTATATAAAGAATATTTAGGACCCTTTGCCGATGAATTACCCGGATCGGCATTATTATTTCCTTTATCACTTAAATTAGAAAATTCGGAAAAAAATTTAGTAAGAACTATTTTATCTATTGATGAAAAAGAACAATCAATGACATTTGCCGGGAATATGCCCGAAGGAAGCACTGTTCGATTGATGAAAGCTAATTTTCAAAAATTAGTAGAAGGAGCTTCGTCTGCTGCTAATTATGCCATACAAAATATGGTTACGCAACCGCCACAATTAGCCATATTAATTAGTTGTGTAGGAAGAAAATTGGTTTTACAAAGCAAAACATTTGAAGAAGTAGAAGCAGCAAAAAATATTATTGGTAAAAACGCAACCATTACAGGGTTTTACTCATACGGCGAAATATCTCCCATGCATTCTTATTTAAACTGCGATTTGCACAACCAAACCATGACAATTACCACTTTTACAGAATTTTAATTTCCTAACCTTATCTTTTCTATTTATGCCCCTGCATCCTACACTACAAAAGCAAATTGAAAACTTTCTTTCAGAAGAAACAATACATAATTTTTCTGTGCAACAATTTTTAGAGGAAGTAAATAATTATTATATAACGTTTGATAGAGACAGAAAGCTTACCGAACATGCGTTTCAAATAAGTGAAAGCGAATATCAAAAAGCAAATCAAGAACTACAAACTCAAATTGAACTTAAAAAAGAATCTATTTTAAAACTAAAAGATGCCATAAAAACACTTGACAAAAATGCAGCACCCTTTACCGATAGTACAGATGATAATTTGATAGAAACCATTGCTTATTTAAAAGAACAAATTCAAAAAGCAAAACAATTAGAAACAGAATTAATTAGTGCAAAAGAATTAGCCGAAAAAGGCGTTGAAGCAAAAACTGAATTTCTTTCGGTAATGAGCCACGAAATAAGAACACCGCTTAATGCCATTATTGGAACCATTTTATTATTAAAATCGAGAGACCCACTTCCTTCGCAACAAGAATTAATACGCGTTTTAGAAATTTCATCCGAAAATTTATTAAGACTAATTAACGATGTATTAGATTTTACCAAATTAGAAGAAGGTAAAATAATATTTGCCGAAAGAGATATAGAGCTATTGCATTTACTTAAAAATGTAAAATTGGCATACAGAGTTAAAGCCGAAGAAAAAGGAAATCAAATAAAAATAATTTACGATGATGATATTCCTGAATTTGTAAAAGGAGATGATATTCGCTTAGGACAAATTATTAATAACCTAATTTCTAATGCCATTAAATTTACCAAAAACGGCACAATTACTATACGTGTTGCTTTAGAAGAAAAAACTGAAAAAGAGGTGCTTATTTATTTTGCTGTTGAAGATACCGGCATTGGCATACCGGAAGAAAAGCAACAAATGATATTTGAACGATTTACACAAGCAAATGCCAATATTACCAGAGAGTTTGGTGGATCGGGTTTGGGATTAACCATTATTAGGCGATTATTAAAACTGCAAGACAGCGATATTTATGTGCAAAGCAAACATGGCGTTGGTTCTACATTTTATTTTAAACTTAAATTTAAAAAAAGCAGCACGGTGGTAAAAGAAGAAATAGTAAATAATTTTGATAACCAAGATTTAAAAGGATTAAAAGTTTTATTGGTAGAAGATGTTTTATTTAATGTTATGGTGGCAGAGGGAATGCTACAAAATTGGAATGCAACTGCCGATGTTGCCGAAAATGGCAAAGTGGCTGTTGAAAAAGTTAAAGAAAACAAGTATGATGTTATTTTAATGGATATTCAAATGCCTATTATGGATGGTTATACGGCAACCGAAGAAATAAGAAAATTTAATATAGAAACACCTATTATTGCTTTAACTGCATCGCTTTCTATTGATATTCAAGATAGAGCTACTACTGCGGGCATGAATGGCTTTGTAACCAAACCGTTTAATCCTAACGATTTGTTTTTAGCATTGTATAGAAATACCATCGGGAAAAATATTTAATAATTACCATTCAAAATGTAATCGAACAGAAGGGATGTGTACCGGTCCTGTTCTATCTGTATTATAAGCAGGATTAATCACCAGCTGATAATCTACCGATACACTTGCAAATGAAGTTAAATGCCATCTGTAATACGTTTCGAAAATTGCTTCATTACCATAATTTAATTTTCCATCACCAATAATAAATCCGTAACCACCTGCTTGCAAATATTTTTTATGATCGGGCGATAAGCCATTAATAACCACAGCCACTCCCAGCGCATCATCAGTTTTATTTTTAGAAAGTCCCTTTATTTCAAAACCCGTTTGAAAGCTTCTATCAATTTCCGTAAATGCCCAAGAGGCCGATGTTCCATTGTTCCAACTATATCTTGCAAACCAACCCAAATTATTACTTAAAGCTTGCTCTGCATTTATTCCAAAACCATATTTTACACCACCATAATAAGAAGGAGCTTCGGCTTCGCCGCTAATGATATAATTTAAACTACTATCTCCATTAGCCATTTTTGTTATAGCATCTTTATACAGCGGAGCTTTAGAAAAAGTGGTAAAGAAGGTAGTTCTTATAGTTCCATTTAAGTTGTTTATTTTCCAATGATGTTCGTATTCTATTGTTTCGGAATTTGCTTTTGATAAATTCCAATCCATGGGTAAACCATTGGCTATTCGAGGAACACGAACAGAAGAGAATCGTAATGCCCAAGTAGGATGAATTAATTCTATAACAATACCGGTTGTATAACCTCTTACATCTGCCGGAAAATCCCAAGCACCTTGTGCCATTAAACTCCAATTTAAAAATTGAGAACGAGCATCATGGTTATACGTATTATCATCAAAAAAATCTGAAATACAAAATTTCCCAACGGTAATTACTATTCTGCGAGAAGGAATTTTACCATCGAACTGATTAATGTCGGAAGATTGTTTGGCAGAATGTTGGCCTAATGGAATTATTTGTTGCAAATAAGCACGTGCAATAAAAGGAGTTAATGCCGAAGAACCTACTCTATATATTTCTCCATTTGAAAAACCGGCTAAACCTTTTGTTTTACTTAAGCCATTGCCACCGGTTAATTCGGGGTTAAAATAAAAAGCGGCATTCTTCCATAATTTTCTTCCAATAAATAAAGTAGTGGTATTAGATGTTGCCGATTCTTGAGAATTATCTAAACTATTTAATCCGGTATATTTTGCTTTAAATGCCGGATGTGTTTGAAAAACGGTAGTGTTTTGAAAGTGCACCGTCCAATCGGCCAAAGAATCACTCGATCTATTTTCATTTACATTAAAATCTTTAAACTGCCCATTAATGGAAGAATAAATAATTATAGAAAATGTTAGAAGAATATTTGCCTTTTTAAGTAAAACCATACTTGCCTGTTTCTGATATAAAAAAATAATTTTCAAGGGCAAAACAATTATATTATTAAAAACCAACCTCTTTCGATTGGGAAAAATTATTACGCAATTAGAAAAATACAATCAACCGTTTTTATAGCCAGCTATCGAATTTTTTTAAATACCATGTTTTAATTAATTGAGTTAATAAACAATAACCAATTAATATTGCAGCAAGCCATGGAAAATAGGATAAAGGAAGCGATTGTAATTTTAAAACAGCCGCAAATGAGGTGAAAGGAATAATAATTCCAATAGCCATAATTGCGGTGGTTAATGCCAAAACCGGTGCAGTTGCCCAGCTTTGAATAAAAGGAATTTTTCGTGTACGAATCATGTGAACAATTAATGTTTGTGATAATAAACCTTCAATAAACCATCCGCTTTGAAATAAGCTTTGATGTTCTGCCGAATTGGCTTTGAAAACAAAAAATAAAACAGCAAATGTTGCATAATCGAATACAGAGCTAATTGGACCGATAAATAACATAAATTTTGCAAGGTTACCGGTTTCCCATTTTCGCGGCTGTTCAATATATTCGGCATCCATTTTATCCCAAGGAATAGAAATTTGAGAAATATCGTAGAGTAAATTTTGAACCAATAATTGAACTGGCATCATGGGTAAAAAAGGTAAAAATGCGCTGGCACCCAACATGCTAAACATATTACCAAAGTTGCTGCTGGCAGTCATTTTAATGTACTTAATAATATTGCCGAAAGTTCTTCTGCCATAAATTACGCCTTTGCGTAAAACCATTAAATCTTTCTCTAATAAAATTATATCGGCACTTTCTTTGGCAATATCTACAGCCGTATCAACCGAAATGCCCACATCTGCATCTCGTAAAGCAGCAGCATCATTAATTCCATCGCCCATAAAACCAACGGTATGGCCTTTGGCTTGTAATACTTTTACAACACGACTTTTTTGAACCGGACTCAGTTTGGCAAAAATGCTAATATCATCAATTCTTTCTTTTAATTCATCGTCATTAATTTTTTCTAAATCGTTTCCTAATAAAATATTGTTTATCGGAATGCCTACATCGCGGCATATTTTTTTTGTAACAATATCATTATCGCCGGTTAAAACTTTTAAGGTAACGCCTAATTTTTGTAAAGCTTCTATAGATGGTTTGGCCGATGGTTTGGCCGGATCTAAAAATCCAATAAAACCGGTAAGAACCATATTGCTTTCGTCGGCAACAGTATAAGTAAGCGGACGTTCATCGTATTCTTTTATTGCTACCAATAAAACGCGTAAACCTTCTTTATTTAATTTTTTTGAGAGTTGAAGAATGTTGTTGTTGATGGTTTCGTCGATAGGAACAATACGATCTTGTTCAATATGTAATTGCCTATCTTCTCCGGGATCAAAGGCATGAGAGCACAATCCTAATATTTCTTCAACAGCTCCTTTACAAATTAATAGGTGTTTGTGATTGGTTTGTTCAAGAATAACCGACATTCTGCGGCGTTGAAAATCGAAAGGAATTTCATCTATCTTTTTAAACTGTTCTTCTACTTTTAAATAATCTTTTATTTCAACGTGGTCGAGAATGGCAACATCCAATAAATTCTTTAATCCTGTTTGATGATAACTGTTTAAATATGCCCATTTTAGTACCTCATCATCTTCCACACCATCTACATTTAAATGCCTTTCTAAAACAATTTTATCTAACGTAAGCGTGCCTGTTTTATCGGTACATAAAACATCCATTGCACCAATATTTTGAATGGCATTTAATCTTTTTACAATTACTTTTCTTTTACTCATAGTTACGGCACCTTTTGCAAGATTAGCGGTAACTATCATAGGCAACATTTCGGGGGTTAAGCCAACCGCAACCGCAATTGCAAATAGCAAAGCCTCGAGCCAATTGCCTTTGGTAAAACCATTAATTACAAAAACCAACGGAACCATAATAAGCATAAAACGAATAAGTAGCCAGCTAACACTATTAACACCTTTATCGAAACTTGTTTCGGCTCGTTTGCCCGAGATAGATTTACTGATAGAGCCAAAATATGTTTGATTACCCGTTGTAACAATTACTGCATGAGCCTGACCACTTTCTACGTTGGTGCCCATAAAACAAATATTTTCTAATTCAAGAGGCGTTTTGTTTTGGGCATCGGTAATAATGGCTTCTTTTTTTTCAACGGGCAATGCTTCGCCCGTTAGGGTAGATTGGTTTAGGAATAAATCTTTTGATTGAATAATTCTGCAATCGGCAGGAATCATATCTCCGGCAGATAAAAAAATGATATCACCGGGAACCAATTCTTTAATATCTATTTCTTTTTTGCCTTCTTCTTTTCTAATTACGGTAGCGGTGGTTTTAACCATGCTTTTTAACTTTTCGGCAGCCACATTACTTCTAAACTCTTGCCAAAAGCGAATAATAGAACTTAATAAAACCATTACGCCTACTACTATTACAGTTTTATAATCTCTATCAGCGGGCGATGCTAAAATAACATCTATAACAAAAGAAGTTAAAGCAATTAAAATTAATACCGCATTAAATGGGGTAAGAAAAGCCTGAAATAATTGAATATACCAAGCCGGCGCTTTTTCATGAACAACCTCGTTAGAACCAAATTGTGTTTGCCTATCTTCAACTTGTTCAATACTTAAGCCTTCATCAGAAGTTTCTAATGTAGAATAAACCAATATCTTATCTATTGCAGCACATTGTTTTAATTTACCTGCAGCAATATTTTCAAAATTGTTTGAAGTATGGTTGTTTTGGAAGGGGTTGTGAGATTTTATTTTTTCTCTTACGCTTGCTATGGTCATGTATAATGCCCTCCTAAAAATTTTCTGTGAATGTTTTTTTCAATTACTCGATATCAAGGAAATAGTTAAAATTTATTTATTATTGGACGACCGGATGCTTGGGCTTAAGAAAAGCAGGCATTAAAAAGTACAAATTGGTTGTATAAAAAATAAAGTAATTAAATTGGTTTTTTATGAAAAAAAGAAAACCAATATTACATAAAAGAAGAAATAAAATAAATTGAATCATGTTGGCTGATTTTAGCGTTTGGTAATATTTCTCTTAATTACCAACAGCCTAAAATAGCTATCGGGTATATTAAAGAGAGATGATAATTTTGTTTCTACTCGGACCCGAATCCATGAAAAGTGTTTTAAATGAAAAATATATCTTGTTTAAGACGCCGCAAAGGTAAATCCATACGGTTTTGCAGCAAAATAAAATTTACGTTACTTTTAAAATAATGTTTCTACTATATTTTAGCAGGTCAAGGGGTTAATTAAAAAGCTTTTATTTAATTTCATTTTTACGCAGCTAAATAAAAATAAAAAATGGATGATATACATATTCTTATTGTGGAAGATGAAACTAAAATTGCCAATACTTTAAAAAAAGGATTGGAAGAAAATGGATACAGTGTACAAATTGCTTACGATGGTATAATTGGTCAGCGCTTATTTCTTACCCACACCTATCATATTATTATTTTAGATATCAACATTCCTGTTATTAATGGATATGATTTATGCAAATTTATTAGAAGTCGAAACGAGCAGATACCCATTATAATGCTTACGGCCATGAATACTATTGATGATAAGTTAGAAGGATTTGATGTTGGTGCCGATGATTATATTATTAAACCTTTTGAATTTAAAGAATTATTGGTGCGCATAAAAGCTTTATTAAAAAGAAGCGGCACCCAACAAGTAACTATAGGAAATTTATTGCGATTTGCCGATTTAGAAATGAATTTAGAAAGCAAAGAAGTTAAAAGAGCCGATACAAAAATTATTTTAACGTCTAAAGAATTTCAATTGTTAGAGTACTTCGTTAAAAATAAAAATAAGGTTTTATCTCGAGCCGATATTGCAGTTAATGTATGGGAAATTGATTTTGATACTCATACTAATGTAATAGATGTGTATGTTAATTATTTAAGAAGAAAAATTGATAAAGGTTTTTCAACCAAACTTATTCATACACAAATAGGAATGGGATATATTTTAAAAGAAGTAAATGAAGCTTAAATATAGAATTACCATATTATTTACTGTTTTAGTTTCTACCATTTTATTGTTAGTGTGTATTTCTGTATACTATTTTTCGAGCTTAAGCCGGCAAAACGAATTTAGAACCCGAATTAAAAACAGAGCATTAACTACCATACGATTATTAAAAAAAGTACCGGGTATTAATGAAAATTTATTGCGACAAATTGACGAAAAAACACTCGTTTCGTTAGAGCAAAAAAGTGTTGTAATTTATAATGGCTCGGGAAAAATAATTTATGCGTATACCGATGAGCACACCCAACCTGTTTTAGCTAACGATAAAATAATTGATAGAGCTATCAGCAGAAAAGAATATTATTTTTCGGTAGATAAAAAAGATGCTGTTGCAATAAGTTTATCCGATGCAAAAAATACCACCATAATAGTTTCGGCTGCATTAGACCAAATTGGATATAGTAAATTATACGAGTTGCAACTTATATTGTTCTTAAGTTTTATTGTTAGTGTTTTAATTACTTTTTTTTCGGGGTTATTATTTTCAATTCAAATTGTTAATCCAATAAAAAAAGTTACTAAAGAAGTAAATGAAATTTCTTCCCTACAACTATCTCGCCGAATAGAAGTAACAACCACGAAAGACGAACTGAATGAATTGATACATACCATTAATAACCTAATGAATAGGTTACAAGAATCTTTTGAAATTCAAAAACGATTTATTACTAATGCATCTCACGAATTGTCTACACCCTTAACTGCCATTTTAAACCAATTAGAAATTACTTTACAAAATGAGCGTAACGATGAGGAATATAAAACAGTAATACTCTCTGTTTATGAAGATGTAAAAAACATGGCACAACTTACGCGTAGTTTATTAGAAATTGCAAAAGCAAGTGGCACAAGCTATGGCATAGAACTTAATTTAATTAGAATTGATGAATTGCTTATTAACATGCCATTATTAATAAAAAAAATAAATCCAACTTATATTGTAGAATTAAACTTTAGTTCTTTTCCCGAAAATGAAGATTTAATGATGATTTTTGGCAATAGCGATTTATTAATTAGTGCCATTAAAAATATTATTTTAAATGCTTGTAAATATTCGAACAATAATCAAGCTAATGTTAGCTTATCGTTTACCAACGAAGTAATACAAATTGAAATTACAGACA
>JAKAJX010000138.1 GCA_021824855.1 Bacteroidota bacterium
AGATTAGCAAACTCTTTACACGGAACTAGCTTGTATAAAATGGATATAGTTTTCTTACACTCTGATAGTACTTTCCATTTAAACTGCAGTGATGCTGTAAAACCTTTTAACGATTTCTGTGAAGTTAGTTGGTCTATGGATAATTTACGAATAACTACAATCAATTTTTAATCTGAGTTATTTTAATTCTAAGCCACACAATTATTTTCAGGATAAGTTGATTTTTAAAAAAATAATATTGTGCCATAAAATAAGATAAGCTGCATATAACTATCGATATAGATAAAGTAAATAATTCATTTAAATTAAGGCTTCGAACAGATAAAACAATAGGAATAAAAAATAGTGAACTTAATAAGGATTTAAGTAGAAGCCCCCAATCATAATGAAATGAGTATTCTTTCTTTATGAAATAATAATACAATATTGTAACAATAGCCTCACATGTTACATTAGCAATCGCCGCTCCCTTTTCATTCATTCTAGGTACAAAAAGAAAGTTTAAAGCAAAGCCAATCAACATTCCCACAACAACAGAATAAAATATTTCTTTATTTTTCCCTAAAGGAACCAAAATTTGGATAGAAAAAAAGTAACCGAACCCAATAAACACCGGAAGAAGTGATAGTATTTGCATACAAGGAATAGCATTAAGAAATTTCATCCCTGAAAAAACATAAATAAATTCAGGTGCCAGCACATAAAGCCCCATTGCAATAGGAATAGAAAAGAAACTGATATACAAAAAGGATTTATTTAATAAACCTTGAACCTGAGTTTGATTATTATCATTAAACCCCTTACTTAGGTTAGGCAAAAGTATAACCCCTAGTGAAGTGATAAATGGAACTGAGATTTTGGTAAGCTTTACCGAAGCTGTATAAAGACCTACAGCACTTTCGGTAGATAAAAAACCAAGAATTACCGAATCCAGTATCATATACATACTGGTAGCAATATTTGTGGCAAAGATAAAAATTAAAGGACGAAGATGCTTTTTAATGTTAATATTTTTATATATAAAAGAAGTGCTTTTATTAATTAATGCAAAGCTGATAAAATTATTACCCAAGATAGAAAAAAGAAAAATAAATAAATACATTCTAACATCTTGGAGATTTTTTACAAAAAAAAATAAAAAAATTAGTGCAGCAATTTTTACTACTACAGCACGAACTGAGATAATTCTAAACTCCTCTAACCCTATATAAAACCAATCAACTGAGGTAAATCCCATTATTACTATTAAAACAGAATAATAATACAATTGAATATTCGCAGCAAAAAAGGAAAAAAAAGAAATTATAAAAACATACACTACTGATACTATAATACTCATTACAAAATGAATTATTATAAGCTCCGAAAAAACCTTTGAAAGCTCTTTTCTATTATGCCTTACTTTAGCAACAGCTTGTATTCCGTATATCGGTATCCCTAAGGCAGCAATTAAAGAAAAGTAAATCGCAAATGAACTAACAATTTGTACTTTACCAATACCAACAGAGCCTAATATTCTTGAAGCATATGGAAAACTTAAAATAGGAAATAAAATATTAACAATAGAAATTAAAAGGTTATATATATAATTTTTCTTCATTCACGTAAAAGTAAAGCTAAAATAAAAAAGACCAATATTCCAGTACAAATTGTTGTGTTGAGAATTTAATTTCTTTTATACTATCTTCATTTTTATTTAGAATATGATTAAAAAGACTGCGATTATATTAGTTAACTGGAATAGTTTTTATCATACTAATAATTGTATACAATCTATTAAGGAATCAAATGCTGAAGACTATGATATAATTTTAGTTGACAATGGAAGTGAAGATAATTCTGGTCTTAAATTATTAGACAAATACCCCGATATTATTTTCATCTCTTCGATAGAGAACATTGGGTTTACTGGTGGCAATAATATAGCACTACGTTTTGTATTAAGCAAAGGATACAAGTATTCTTTACTACTAAACAATGATACTTTTGTTTCAAAAAATTTTCTAGAACCACTCGTAACACTTCTTGAAAACAACTCAAATATAGCTGCTGCTCAACCTAAAATTTTTTTTAATAGCAGAAAAAACATTCTTTGGAATGGGGGTTCAATATATAATTCTGCTTTGGGAATGACATACTCTAAAAGATATTTACGACTTGAAGGTGAGCAACAAAAAAGAATTCATTCAGTTGACTGGATTACAGGCTGTGCTTTTTTTATAAACAATAGCATATTAAAAGAAACGGGATTACTAGCAGAAAATATGTTCATGTATTTTGAAGATGTAGATCTTTCTATGCGCATTAGGCAGAAAGGCTATTTGCTTTATTTTCATCCAGATTCAATTATTTACCATGTTGCCGGCGCTGCGAATACCAACAAGGAAAAAAACGAAGAAGGATATTCAAATCCTCAAGTATATTATATCAATTTTAGAAATAGAATCTGGTTTCTCAAAAAGTACACTCCTTTTTATTTTATTCCTACTGCTTTAATTTATAATTTTTTTTATTTTCTCTTTTTTTTATTCTACTTTCTAGGTAAAAAGAGAACAAAAAAAATCAATGCTGTTTTAAACGGCATTAAAGATGGAATAAAAGGGAGAATTAAATATTAGTACACATGATGCTAATTTTTCCAATACTATATACACTTTCATTCGTATTCTCATTGATAGCACTTTCGAAAAAAGAGCCATCAGGCATTTTGATTTATATCATTTTTGGGTTACCCATATATACTACTTCTTTAACAATTTGCTTTATAAGCGGATATAAAAACATTATACCATTTTTACAGTCGTTTAAAGAAATAATAGTTATACTTACATTGATAATTGTTTTATACAACTTTAAAAGAAAAATAAAATTATTATTACTCGATAAGCTAATTATTGGCTTTATTATTTTCTCATTGCTTTACTTGTTATTGCCTTTAGGTAGTTATAGCTTTAATGAAAAAATATTAGCAGAAAAAAGTTTAGTGTTTTTTTATTTATTATACTTCACAGGACGATTTTTTGATTTGAAAAAAATTTACTTAACCAAATATTTTTACTATATATTTCTAGTATCATTATTATCAACTTCTGTACTATTGTTTGAGATAATAAACAATACTCATCTTCAAACAAAAACAGGATATGCTTTATTTAATGAATACTACTATGGCTCCAAACCAGAAGGAAGTTATGGCTTATCTTGGACTTTCGAAAGAACTAATGGCTTAAAAAGATTTGCGAGCTTTTTTTCTAATCCATTAGAATATGCAGCATCTACCTTAATAGTTTTGCCACTAATGTTTGGACTATATACTACACATAAAAATAAAATAAGAATAAATAAGTTAGGCTTAATGGTTCTTGCAGCAACTATAATTACTATTATTTTTTCTGTATCAAGAGCGTCATTCATAAGTTATCTCATCATTATTTACACTTATGCGATAATAACAAAGAAAAAGCTCTTATTGCATATTATACATGCAGCATTATTGCTTTTTGCTTTTTATTTAATAGTACAAATCAACAACAAAGGAATTGCTCAATTTATTATTGATTCAATTAATCTAAAAGACTCCTCTACAGTTGCACATATTACTGAATGGATTGACGGTATAAATGCCCTAATTACACACCCAATGGGAATGGGGTTAGGAGAATCAGGGAGGGTAGCTAATGCAATGGGGGCAAACATTGGCGGAGAAAATCAATTTATCATAATTGGAGTGCAAATTGGAATAGTAGGCTTATTTATGAATTTACTTATTTATGCAGTTGCAATCTCAACTCCTTATTCTTGGATATTTAAACTACAAGGAAGGGAAAGAAAGTTATGCATAGCGGTTTTATTAATGAAAATTTCATTCTTTATCCCTTTAATGACTTCCTATTTTGAATCCTATACGTACATTAGCTATATATCTTGGTTTTTTACAGGACTCTTAATTAATATGATTGATAGAAAGATACAAACAAAAAAAAGCATTATGCATGCAGCAAAAAATTAACATAGCAATAGATATTCGTGATGCAAAAAAGGCCTTTACAGGAACTAAGAATTATTTACAATCACTTATTAATATATGGGCATATAACAATAACCCTTTCTTAAATTTTATATTCATTGATGATTTTATTCCCGTTCATTCAACTAATAATATTTTTTTAAAAATAATAGAACATATAAAATTTATTATATGGAAGCAAATAAGTTTACCGATTTTAGTTTATAAAAAAAAATGTGCAATATTATTTTGCACTGATTATTTTCTTCCTTTTTTCCAACCCGGGTTTAAAACTGTTGTAGTTTTTCATGATGCATTTTTCTTTGATTATCCAGAACATTATAATAAAATTTGGCTTTTCCTATTTAAAAATATTGCTATTCCTGCAGCAAAAAAAGCATCAAAGATTATAGTGCCTTCACATTATTCCAAAAACAAAATTCTCAGCTACACAACTTTCAGTAACAGCAAAATAGAAATTATATATGAAGCATCTGCTATTCAAACAACCATTAACAACACAATGCCCTCCAATGAATTTTTAAAAAAGTGCATTAACAAAAAATACATTTTGCATGTAGGCACTTTGCACAAAAATAAAAACCTGGTTCGCTTAATAAATGCCTTTAGCATAGTCTCATCCGAGGATATTTTTTTGGTCCTTGTTGGAAAATCTAGTTTTAGCAATTCACTAAATGATGAGACTGCCATCAAAAAAGCCATTCAAGAGCACAACTTGGAGGAAAAAATTATATTAACCGGCTATATAGATGAAAGAGACCTTTCAATTGCTTTTGCCCATGCGTTAATGTATATATTTCCATCCTACAACGAAGGTTTTGGAATACCACTACTAGAAGCATTTCAACACAACATACCGGTTTTGGCAGCTAACAACACCTCTTTACCAGAAATTGCAAAAGATGCAGCATTATTTTTTGATCCTTTTGATGAAACTGATATTGCAAATAAAATTACAAGTATAATGATAGATGAGAAATTAAGAAAAAGTTTACAAGAGAAGGGGAAGTTGAGAGTTAACGATTTTTCATGGGAGAAAACAGCTACAGAAATAAACAAATTATTTCAAGAAATTATATCATCTCAATAAAATTAATTAATTTCTCTTTAAAATCTTGAATATTAAACTGAGTTTTTAACCTAATTTTTCCTCTCTCACCCATACATTTTCTAAGTGTAGAATCAGAAATTAATTTACTAATTTTTTCTGCTGCAATTTGTGCATTTGAAATTGGAATCAAATATCCTGTAATACCATCCTGAAGCATCTCAACGGCACCACCTTGCTCTGTAGCAACTACCGGAATACCTGCTGCCATTGCTTCCAAAATTACTGTTGGAAAAGAATCAGGCAACTGCGATGGCAATAACAAC
>JAKAJX010000168.1 GCA_021824855.1 Bacteroidota bacterium
CACAATATGAGTAATACGTTTAAACGGATATTTTTAATTGGTTGTATAACTATATCAACTGTATTTACCTCCTGCGGAATTTATTCTTTCAGAGATGTATCTATTGATTACAGTAAAATAAAAACAATTAAAATTGGATTATTCGATAATAAAGCACGCTATGTTAATCCGCAGTTAGCCACAAGAATGAACGATAAGTTGCAACAAAAAATAGCAAGCACCACAAAACTTATTAGAACAAATGGCGATGATGCAAACTTGCAAATCAGTGGGTATATTTCAGATTATTCTGTATCTACTTCCGCAATTTCGGCAACCCAAGCAACGTCTAACCGACTAACTGTTGCGGTGCATGTTACTATTAAAAATAATACAGAAAACAAAGAACCTGAAGAGGTAGATATTAGTCGTAACTTCGATTTTCCTGCCACAAAATCTCTTCAAGATGCAGAGGCAGGATTAATGGATGAAATTGTTAGAACCCTAACTGATGATATTTTTAATCATATCTTTTCTAACTGGTAATCAATTTGTATTTTCACTTTATGAATGCGACAATAGAAAAAATGCTATTTCATTTAACAAAAAAAACAAACCTTACAGATATAAGTGTTGCCGACTTGTCGCAAATGGTTACTGAATTTCCATTTTTTGCTCCGGCACAATTAGCATTAGCTGTTAAATTAAAAGAAGAAAATAGTGCTAACTATTTAACTCAAATACAAAAAACTGCAGTATTTTTTTCAAATACTTATTGGCTGAATTATCAATTACAAAATGGCGAGTTAACCAATTTTACTTTCCCTGCTATAGAACAAAATAGTGCTGTAACGCCAACAACAAGTATCCAAGATGTTATTGAAAATAGTGAAATTAACACTGTTAAAGAAAATGCAACAATACCTACTGTAAATAACCCAAATTCGGCTGCCGTAACAGAATCTGCTATCGTTATTCCAACTGTAGAAAAAGTAAAAGAAATTATTAATAGCATTGATCATCCAACTATTGTTGCTACAGATGATTTTAATATTTCAACAGCTTTAAAACCTACTGAAGAACTACCATTTGAAAACAAATTATCAACGGTTTTATCCAGTCAAATGGCCGATTTTAAAAAGCCTGTTGATGAAAATGCAAAGTTGGAATTTGAAAAAGAACCTTATTATACAATAGACTATTTTGCTTCGCAAGGAATAAAGTTTGACCCCACTAAACAGCCAGACGATAAACTTAGCCAGCAATTAATGAAGTTTACCGATTGGCTAAAGAAAATGAAACATGTTAACCCTAATCCGCAAGATTTAGGTACCGATCCGGAGTTAGAAAAAGCCATTCAAGGTATTGCCAATAGCTCTAATGAAGCCAAAGAAATTGTAACCGAAACTATGGCCGAAGTATTTATAAAACAAGGTAAATTAGATAAAGCAGTTCAGTTATATATAAAATTAAGTTTTTTATATCCTGAAAAATCATCTTACTTTGCCGCTAAAATTCAAGAATTAAAAGGAATATAATTATGCAAATCGTATTTGTAATTTTAATTGTTTTGGCTTGTGTAGCATTAGGTTTTGTTGTATTAATTCAGAACCCAAAAGGTGGCGGATTGGCCGGTAATGTGGGCGGATTAAGCAATCAGTTCATGGGAGTAAAACAAACCACCGATGTTTTAGAAAAAGGTACATGGCTTTTTGCAGGCATCATTGCCTTGTTAGCTCTATTTTCTACTTTAATTTTTAAAGGGAATACTACCAGTGCCGTAGATACTTCTAATTTAAATAAAGTAAATACAAGTACCACAATTCCAACTCAAAGTGCTCCGGCTAATACAACAACATTACCTGCAGCACCACAACCAAAAAAATAGTTTTTCTTAAATTTAATTTAACCCTGTTCGAATGAATTTGCGAACAGGGTTTTTTGTTTTATCTTGAACTTTATGAAGAAGTTATTTTATTCATTTTTATTCATTGTACTAATTACAGCTATAATGGTAGTGTATTGGGTAGTTGGCTCAGGCACTGCATTTTCAGAAAAAGTAAAATACATTATTATTGAAGAAGGAAAAAACAATAAAGAAAATGTGATTAATTTATTGGCAGAACAAAATATTATAACGCATACTTCTACCTTTTCCTTATTATCTACTCAGCTTAATATTTGGGCAAATTTAAAGCCCGGTAAATATGAAATAAAAAAGGGAGAAAGTTTATTAAGTATTGCTCGAAAATTAAAAAATAATCATCAAGCTCAAATTAATTTAGTAATAAACAAACTACGAGTAAAAGAAGATCTTGCTAAACTAATAGGAAAAAACTTTTTAACCGATTCTGCCGCTGTAATGCAATTTCTTTCCTCTAACGATTCTTTAAAAGAATATCATGTTGATACCAATACGGTTTTTAGTATTATCATTCCCAATACCTATACTTTCTACTGGAATACTACTTTACGAAAAATATTTAATAAACTATATCAAACAAGTGTAAGCTTTTGGCAAAAAAATGATAGAACAGAAAAAGCCGAAGCACTACATTTTACCACTATCAAAGCATACATATTAGCATCTATAGTTGAAGAAGAAACTAATAAAGATGATGATAAAGCAAAAATTGCAAGTGTATATATTAACAGGCTAAACAAAAATATGCCATTACAAGCTTGCCCTTCTATTAAATATGCTATGAAAGACTTTTCGCTTACTCGCATTTACGAAAAATATTTAACCATTAAATCTCCATTTAATACCTATAAAAATAAAGGATTACCGCCAGGGCCTATCTGCACACCATCGGCAAATACTATAGATATAGTTTTAAATGCACCCAAAACAAGCTATTTATTTTTTGTTGCAAAAGCCGATTTTAGCGGATACCATCATTTTAGTAGCAATTATGCCGAGCATAACGCTTATGCAAAAGAATATCAAAAAGCTTTGGATATTTGGATGAAAAGAAAGCAAGCAAATAATCAAATACCTCAAGAGTGACAAAGTTTGAAAAGATACTAATTAACCTACCTCCTATTGCTTTTATCATTAAAAAAAGTAAACACCTTTATATTCCCGGATTTAAGCGAATTCCATTATTTGATGTAATAAAATTTTTCTTTCAGCAAGTAAATAAAATTGGTTTAAACGAAAGAGCTGCAGCTATCTCTTTTAACTTAATTCAAGCGCTACCGGCAGCAATTTTATTTCTATTTTCTATTATACCCTATTTGCCGGAATCGTTTAATACAAAAACCGAAATTTTAGGGTTGTTTAAAGACTTATCGCCTAATTCAAACTCATTTAAGCTTATTGAAACATTAGTAAATGAAATGCTGAAAAAACATGTTGGCGTTTTTTCGTTTGGTTTTTTATTAGTTATGTTTTACGCTTCTAATGCAATGATTGGCGTAATTAGAACTTTTGATAAATCTATTTCCGAAAAAAAACAGTTTTTCTTACATAAAAGAGTTCGGGCAATTCAGCTTACACTAATTTTAATACTCTTGGTTATTCTTTCTACTGTTATGATGATTGGGCAAGATGAATTAGCAAGTATTTTAAAAAAGCTTTTTCACTTTAAGCGAAAAGAAATTTTGCCTTGGTGGAATGTTTTAAGATGGATTATTGTTATTGCACTCATTTTTTTTGGCATTTCACTTATTTACAAATTTGCACCATCAGTAAAAAAACGTTGGGATATTATTTCGCCCGGTTCAATTCTTGCTACAACGCTTACACTTTTTACAACAATTGTTTTTTCTTACTGGGTAAATCATTTTGCTAATTACAATAAAATATATGGTTCTATTGGCACCATACTCATTATTATGTTTTTATTATACATTAACTCGCTTATTTTATTAATAGGCTTCGAGCTAAATGTTAGTTTAACCCATTTGCAATCTGAAGTAGAAAGAAGAAATAAAAAGGAATTGAATGAGTAATTTAATTATTCAATAATTCGTGCAATGCTATTTTAAATTGAGGTGCTGAAATTTGTTGATTATAAAACTTTCGGTATCCTTTTTTACGATTAATAAATAAGGTAACCGGTAAATTGCCAAACCAATTTCTATCAATTTTAGGGCAATACATATTTGCGTTCGATTCATCTAACCATACCACTTCTGAACGATATTTATTTTTTTGAACAAATGCTGTTATGTTATTGGGATAATCGGCTTTGATATCTAGGCTAACTAAAATTAGTTTTATGGGCGTATTTTTTATCGAATCAACATTTTGCTCTATCCATGGAATTTCTTCCAAACAAGGTTTACACCAACTTGCCCAAAAATTAATAATTGTAGGCTCTGCAGAAGCATTTATCTCTTGCAACAAGTCGTTTATTTTTACTTTTTTAATTGACTGGCTTATGCCCAAAAAAGCAATGCTAATAAAACTAATAGTTATAAATACTTTTTTCATTTTTAGTTAATACCAATGTTGGGTGAAATTATGGGGCGTTGTAGAAATACTACATTTCCGCAATTACAACCCTGAATTTATTATTATACACAACGTGCCCATTATTTTGGATATAAGATTGTATTGCATTTAATACCGTTTCATATACTATTTCAAAGCCGGAATTTTCAATTGCTTTTGCTGCAGGACCGGTAGATAATAGCCCTCTTAATGCAGTATCAGTATCAGGATAATCCCAGATTGACGCTATATCGGTATTGGATACTATCTTAAAACCAATTTCCTCCAATTTCTTTTCCAATAATTCATTCTCTGAAAGTGCAAAAGGACCTCCGGCACCCGGTGGTGGTGGTGGTAATAAGCTACCAACAGCTTTTAAATAGGTTGCAGCTTCGCAATCATCTTTGTTTCCCCATATCATTACTGCTAATTTTCCACCATCTTTTAAAACCCTTTTCGCTTCCAAAAGTGCATTTTTAGTATCCGCTGCGAATTGAAATGAGTTGAATCCGCAAACCACATCAAAAGACTTCTCTTTAAAGGGCATTTCTTCCATTTCCCCTACAAGAAAATTTGCAGTGGGAACTCTCTTTTTTGCTTCATCTAGTAGTTCAGGTGCTGCATCAAGTCCAGTTACATCAATCCCTTTGTCAACTGCTAGTTTACTAAAATAGCCAGAACCGCAGCCAACATCAAGTAATTTTGTTGATGGCGCAATTGATAAATGAGTTAGAACAAAATCATATCCTGCTTTACCAGTTTGCTCCTGAATTTCAGACCAATCTTTTGGTCTTTGTCCCCAAAGTTTCCCTTGTATTAATTGTGAGCCCATTGAAATTATTTTTTTAGAATTGAGAAAATGTTTGTTTCGATAAAATACTTTTTGCTGAGCTTTAAAGCATGCATACTAATTTCAAACAACATCATACATTTTCCATTCCTTTAATAAC
>JAKAJX010000054.1 GCA_021824855.1 Bacteroidota bacterium
GATAGTAAAGATAAATGCCCTACTGTGGCAGGATTGGCTAAATATGATGGTTGCCCAATTCCGGATACCGATGGGGATGGTATTAATGATGAAAATGATAAATGCCCAACCGTAAAAGGTATTGCCAAATATAATGGTTGCCCAATTCCGGATACTGATAATGATGGCATTAATGATGAAGAAGATAAATGTCCTACTGTAGCTGGTGTAGCACGCTATAATGGTTGCCCAATTCCGGATACCGATAATGATGGTATTAATGATGAAGAAGATAAATGTCCTACTGAAAAAGGTACTGCTGCTAACAGTGGTTGCCCCGAGTTAAAAGACTTAAACTTTAATGCAAAAAATGTTCAATTTTTAACCGGAAGTGCAGACTTAACTAAAGATGCTACTACCGAATTAAATAAACTTGTAGCAATTTTAAAAGAGCACAATTCTTTAAATATTTCAATTGATGGTTATACCGATAATAAGGGAAAAGCCGATAAGAATAAAGAACTTTCTCAAAAGAGAGCTGCATCAGTAAAAGCATATTTAGTAAAGAATGGAATAGCTGATAATAGATTAACTGCAACAGGTTATGGTCAAGAAAATCCTATTGCCGATAACCATACCGAAAAAGGTAGAGCCGAAAACAGGAGAGTAGAGTTTAAAGTAAAGCAATAGCTGGATACTAATAAAATAAATAATTAAAGCCACACTTTCAACAGTGTGGCTTTTGCTTGTAATAATAGAATTAAGTAAATTAAATAAGTTCTTTTAGTTTAGAAACTACATAATCAATTTCATCTTTCGTGTTATACTTACTAAATGAAAAACGAACTGCAACGCGATTAGGATTATTATTAATTGCTTTTATTACATGGCTACCTACATCAGCTCCACTGGCACAAGCACTTCCGCCCGAAGCACAAATATGATTGATATCTAAATTAAATAATAGCATTTCACTTTTTTCTGTTTTAGGAAGATCAACATTTAAAATGGTATATAAACTTCTTCCAAAAACATCTCCATTAAAATTGCAATCGGCAATCTGTTGTTGTAAACTGTTTGCCATATACAGCTTTAAGTTCCTGATATATGCACTATCATTTTTATAGTTACGTGTTGCTAATTCTAAAGCTTTTGCAAATCCAACAATACCATAAACATTTTCGGTACCGGCACGCATATTTCTTTCTTGAGCTCCGCCGTTGATAAATGGTTTAATTTTTATATTTTCATTAATGTACAGCATGCCTACGCCTTTTGGTCCGTGAAGTTTATGAGCTGCACCTGTAATAAAATGAACATACATATTTTTTAAGTCAATTGGAATATGACCAACAGTTTGTACCGTATCGCAGTGAAAAATAGCATTATGTTTTTTACAAAGCTCACCAATGGAATTAATATCTATAATATTACCAATTTCGTTATTGGCATGTAAAAAAGTTACTAAAGTTTTTTTGTTTGATGAAGACAATAAGTTGCTTAAATCGTTTAAATCTATATGTCCATTGGGTAATAGTTTTACAAAATTTAAACTAACTGCACCGCTGTTAACAAGCTCATCAATAGTGTGCAATGTAGCATGATGTTCTATGACCGATGTAATAATATTTGTGCAACCCAAATCTCTTACTGCTGCGGTAATGGCGGTATTACTACTTTCCGTACCACCCGATGTAAAAAATATTTCTGCAGGATGTGCATTTAAAATTTTTGCAATAATTTTTCTTGCGTTTTCAATGCCTAATCTGCTTTCTCTGCCATAACTATAAATAGAAGAAGGATTACCAAATTGGTTGGTTAAATAAGGCATCATAGTCTCTAACACCGTTGGATCGAGTGGAGTTGTAGCAGCATTATCAAAATAAATTCTTTGCACTTTACTTTGTTTTGTGGCAATTCATAAATTACATTACTTCTTTAATATCGTTCATTAAACGTTTAGCAATATTATTGGCTGTGGTTTCAAAATTACTTTCTGCATAAATACGAATAATGGGTTCGGTGTTGCTGGTACGTAAATGAACCCAATCTTTTTCAAATTCAATTTTTAAACCATCTTCTGTGTTAATTGGATTTTTATGATATTTTTTTTCAATTGCCTGAAATATTTTTTTCACATTGGTTTCTTTATGTAACTCGATTTTATTTTTACTGATGAAATAATCGGGATAAGTATTGCGTAATTGTTTGGCCGATTTTTTTTCTCTTGCCAAATGTGTTAAAAACAGTGCTATACCTATTAGCGCATCTCTTCCGTAATGTAAGTCGGGAACAATAATTCCGCCATTTCCCTCACCACCAATTACTGCATTTACTGCTTTCATTTTGGTTACAACATTCACTTCTCCAACAGCCGAAGGAAAATATTCGCCACCATGTTTTATTGTAACATCTTTCAATGCCATAGTAGATGACATATTGCTAACAGTATTTCCTTTAGTTATACTTAAAACATAATCTGCCACTGCTACCAATGTGTATTCTTCGCCAAATAAACTTCCATCTTCACATACAAAACATAAGCGATCTACATCCGGATCAACAGCAATACCCAAACTGGCTTTTTGTTTATTTACTTCATTACACAATTGAGTTAAATGTTGTGGTAACGGTTCGGGGTTATGTGCAAATTTTCCGTTTATTTCTTCATTTAAAACTATAAAATCTTTTACGCCTAATGCTTTTAATAATGCAGGAACAGCAATAGCACCTGTACTATTAATAGCATCTATAACAATAGAAAATTTTGCTTTCTTAATATCATTAATATCTACTAATGGATAATTTACAACAGCATCAATATGTTGTTGTAAGGCAGTATTGTTGATAGTATAAGTGCCTAATTTTTCAACTGGTGCAAAAAGATATTCATCTTTCGATGCTAATGTTAAAACAGAAGCACCATCTTCTGCACTAATAAATTCGCCTTTACCATTTAATAGTTTTAAGGCATTCCATTCTTTTGGGTTATGACTTGCAGTTAATATAATTCCGCCTGCTGCATTTTCAAAACCAATAGCCATTTCAACAGTGGGTGTTGTACTTAATCCAACATCAATTACATCTAATCCTAAAGCAATTAAGGTGCTAACTACCAACCGTTGTACCATTTCTCCACTAATTCTTCCATCCCTTCCTATAATTATTTTTTTATTATCCGATTGATGAGAAAGCCATGTGCCAAATGCTGCAGTAAATCTCACAATATCTACCGGACTTAGTGTTTCACCAACTTTTCCTCCAATTGTACCACGAATGCCCGATATACTTTTTATAAGTGCCATATTACATAGTTAAACACTGCAAACATAATTTAAAATTGCACTTGTTGCTGAATTTAAATTTAATATAACTGTAATAAAACTATTGTAAACTTTAAAAGTTGTGAGGTTTCGGATACAAATTTTATCTTTATTCTTCTATGATAAATTCAATTATTTTATTCGATTTTTTTAACAAAGTTTGGCAGCTTATTAATTTATGGGATACTGCAATTTTTTTAGAAATTAATAGAATATGGACTAACCCTTTGTTGGATGCGATATTGCCTTTTTGCAGGCATGCAAATACTTGGGCACCATTGTATCTTTTTTTAATTGTTTTTGTGTTTGTAAATGATAAGCAGAAAGCTTGGGTATGGCTTTTATTTGCTTTGGTTAATGTGGTTATTACCGATCAGGTGAGTAGTCATTTAATAAAACTTTTTGTACAACGGCCGAGACCTTGTGCTGATCCGTTTTTGCAATATCAGGTAAGGTTAATGGTAGATCATTGTTCTGGTGGATATAGTTTTACATCTTCACACGCAACCAATCATTTTGGTTTTGCTACGCTGGCATTTTTTACTTTTCGTGGTATATTAAAAAAATGGAGTTTTATTTGGTTTTTATGGGCTGCTATAATTAGTTACTCGCAAGTATATGTTGGCGTGCATTATCCTTTAGATGTAATTTGTGGAGCATTGTTGGGGATAGGTATTGGTTATGGAATGGCAAGTTTATTTATCCGTAAATATGGATTGTTACAATTGAATGCCATTTAAAATAATTAAAGGTTTATGTTATATAGTATTTAAATTGATAACTTTTATTTACAGTAATAAATGATAAAAAAACATACAGCTTTAGGTATATTATTGCTTTGCGGATTTACCTATCTATTAGGTATGTTCTTTATTCCGCTAATGGATATTGATGCAGCTCAATACGCATCTATTTCTCGTGAAATGTTAGAAAGAAAAACGTATCTGCAATTTTTTGATTTAGGAACCGATTATTTAGATAAACCACCCATGTTATTTTGGTTATCGGGGTTAAGTATGGCAATTTTTGGAATACACGATTGGGCATATCGATTACCATCTTTCTTTTTTGCCTGCATTTCTGTTTATAGCACATATAGGTTAGCAGCACTATTTTATAAAAAAGATATTGCTTTATTAAGTGCTGTTATTTTAGCTTCATCGCAAGCCATGTTTTTAATTACACACGATGTAAGAACTGATACTATGTTGATGGGTTGGGTTATTTATAGTATATGGCAATTAACTGAATGGTATAGATTTAAAAAATGGAAAAACTTTTTTTTCGCTTTTATAGGTATTGCAGGAGGAATGATGACAAAAGGGCCAATTGCACTAATGGTTCCTGTATTTGCTTTACTGCCTCATTTCATTTTGCGAAGAGAATGGAAACAGTTGTTTAGATGGGAATATATTATAGGAATTATTGTTATTGCAATATTATTAATTCCCATGAGTATTGGTTTGTATTTGCAATTCGATTTGCATCCCGGTAAATTAATTAATGGCGAACCTATTCAATCGGGGTTAAAATTTTATTATTGGACACAAAGCTTTGGCCGATATACCGGTGAAAATCATTTTAAAGAAATGAACGATTTTACTTTTCTGCTGCAAAATATGTTGTGGAGTTTTTTGCCATGGATTGTTTTTTTTATAATAGGATTATTAATGAATGTGATTGCTATTGTTAGAAATAGATTTTTGCTTACCGCTAAAGAAGAGTGGATAACCACCGGTGGCTTTATTTTTACTTATATTATTTTAGCAAAAAGTCAAGCTCAATTACCACATTATATATTTGTTGTTTTTCCTTTAGCAGCAATCATTGCGGCTAAATGGCTATATCAACTTGTATTTACAGAAGAATTAAAGTATTGGCGAAAATTTTTATCAATTTTTCATCTTATAGTGTTTGCCCTGTTATGGATGGTGGTTATAATTTTAATGGCATATAGTTTTAACACCACTTCAAAATTTGTGGTTGTTGTAGCTGTGGTAGGACTAATTATTTTATTTGTACTTTATTTTAGTGCAATTAAATTATTACCAACAAT
>JAKAJX010000095.1 GCA_021824855.1 Bacteroidota bacterium
TCAGTACAGCGAGTATGCGCAAACTACTCAATTTGTTGTAATCGTTGAGGGAATAGAAGTTGGAGGTACCTTTAAAACTCAGCGAGAAGCGAAAGACTATGCTTGCAGCAGAGGGTATCGTCCTGTGCATGTAGCAAGAGTACGTCATTTACAAGACAGGTCTCAACCTGCACATTGGAGAGTGGATCCTTGCTAATGAAAGTCAAGCAATGTAAAGATTAACTGGTTAAGCGGATGTTTAGTGACATCCGTTTTTTATGTAATAAACGTTATGTGGTTTTTTATAGCGTAGCTACGTTTTTTTGAATGAAGTCTTAGAAATTTTTATTGAAGGCATTATTTCAATTTAATGATGATATAGAAGTTTAAAAAATAGTTGCGATATATTATAATTAATTTGTATCATACGAATTGACAATCAATAAGTGAGGTAACTTGGAATTCACCGGTGAAGGGAATTTGATAGTCATAGGTGAGGACAAGACTTGACAAAGAGAAGCGAAAGCTTTTAATTAGCAGATTGCTAATTTTGTATTAGATGAGAGGTATAAAATTTGATGTTTTTCACTTAGAATATAAAAAATATCATAAAATGCGTATAAATTAATAATATGCGTATATTTGTGAAATATGAAAGCAAGATTAAACCTTACAATAGATAATAACCTTCTAGAGAATATAAAGGGTTATGCACAGAAACAACAAACAAGTGTTTCCGAACTGGTTGAGAATTATTTTAAAATAGTTACAAAACCTTCTAAAAGAAAAAATGTAATTGATTTGATTGAAAAATTGGAAAAGCCAGCAATAAAAGAAACTGCAGATTTGAAAGAATTATATTATCAGGATAAATCAAAAAAATATGGCTTCTAAAGTTTTTTTGGATGCAAACATATTGCTTGATTTTACTTTGAAAAGAAATAAGTATGAACAGTCAAAGCAAATTATTAAATTAGCTATTAATGGAGATATTCAAGTTTATATATCTCCTTCTATATTGCATATTGTTGGCTATTGGCTTTCCAAATCATATGGGAATACAAAAGCAAAAGGGATTCTCTTAACACTGTTATCTGATGTAACGATAATTGATTTACCTCATGAAGTAGTATTGACTGCATTACATTCAAAGATTTCAGATATTGAAGATGCTTTGCAATATTATACAGCTATACACTACAAGCTTGATTATTTTATTAGTCGAGATAAATTACTACAAAAGCAATCTATTCCTGTTTTGCCGGTTTATACCCCGGATGAATTTTTGAATGAATTTAAGAAATAGAAAACCTAAAAAAACTAATTACAATTCCATCACTAATTTCTCTGTAACCTACTAAAATCAACTAATTTCATTTTCTGTATCGGGAAATAAGTACAGTACTAGATTAAATCTTAACTATTTCAATTAAGAACTACCAACGTTTATTGCTACTTCCAAAATTGTTTTTATTACCTCTGTCTTCTCTTTCTTTTGCAATACTTACAGAAATTGTTCTTCCATTAATATCTTTTCCATTAAGATTACTCATTGCTTCTCTTGCTTCAGTTATTACATCCATTTCTATAAAACCAAATCCTCTGCTACGTCCTGTTTCTTTATCAGTAATTAATTTAGCCGAACTTACACTTCCGTATTGGCTAAACAAATTTCTTAAATCATCTTCAGTTGTTTGAAAACTCAAATTGCTTACATACATGTTCATACTGTAATATTTAATAATAAATAATAGGTGATAAAAAAAGCTGCCAGCAAAGAGTAAAGAGGAGAAAAATATTTACTGAGAAAGGTTGTAAAAATTGATACAAATCCGGACTGAATGTTGAAAGAACTTTCTATTCACTCTGTAAATGTAGTGTTTTATTTTGATGAGGCAATATAGTGCAATTATAAAATAAAGCAATGAAGATGGATATTAAAGCATACCTTCATGTAAATAGTGTCACTTTTTTTTGCTTTGTATAAGAATTATAACTTATCTCTTCTTTATTTTTCTCATACATCTGCAGTGAGTTCAAATAATTTTCTGAAGTTGTTGTATTATGGTTTAATACAGTCTGAAGGTTAGTGAAATATACTTTAAACTAAGTGATTAATATTAATTTTTAAATATTGTTGTTAGCGTACTATACCGGTTGTATTGTTAGTTTTATTTTTCGTATTATAATAATTTTTTAACTAAATAAAAAAAGAATGACTCCAGAGCTTATTGAAAAATTTGTAGAAAATAAAGATCGAAAAAATGCAATTATTAATGTGCATTTTAAAGATAGAAATATGGTTTCAGGCATTTTTATTCGTGGATTGGATTATGAAGAACTGAAACAAAAAAATTTTTGGCGAATTGTAAGTAAAACACAGGCCGATACTTGGGAAGAAACACGCGATACTAATTTAGCCCGTATATACAGTGGAGCATCATTTACACGATTGTCTGAATAAATTGATTCTATTAAATAAAACGATAAATAACTATGGCCGAATCTTGGAATAAAAAGGAACGAGAAAAGAAAAAGCAACAAAACAAAAAAGAAAAAGAAGAAAGAAAACAAGAACGAAAAAGTAAATCAACTCAAGGTAATAATCTTGATGCTATGATAGCATATATTGATGAGAATGGCAACTTATCATCTGTTCCGCCGGATCCAAGAAAAAAAATTAAGATTGATGTAAACGATATTGTTATTGGTGTTCCTAAGCAAGAAGATATTATACCCGAAAATAATATACACAAAGGAGTTGTAACTTTTTTTAATGCTGCAAAAGGATATGGATTTATTAAAGATAAAGAAACACAACAAAGTATTTTTGTGCATGCCAATAATTTAACTGAACTTATTAAAGAGCAAGATAAAGTAAGTTTTGAAATAGAGAAAGGGCATAAAGGGGCAGTTGCAGTAAATGTGAAATTGTTAAAATAACCGTTACTACAACAAACCTTTATTAATGATGTAAGAGGTATAAGTTAATTCCACCTTACCTTTTTTACTTTTTAATTTTTGTTCTGCATTTGGTTTATCTCCGTCATCAAATTCAAGTGTAATACCTTTTGGCATTTTATAATCTTTAGTATTAAACTTAAAAACTACTTTATCGGGTAGCCCATAATTTGCATATTTTCCATAGGTAAAACTAATTTCATAAGTTCCATTTTCGTTGGTGGTAGTAATTGCTTTCTTAATTAAAAGATTAGGCTCGTCAATAAATAATGTTGTTAAAACTATATCGCTATTTTCGTTGGTAGGTAATAATTTAACAATCTTAACTTTAGTACCATCAACAATTGTTTCACCGGCATATAGTGCAATAAAATTATTAATTGCCATAATAGAACTTACGTTCATGCTTACTCCGCCTTTTGGCAAAATAGAAATTCCATTTTCTCTTTTAAGCTGAAAAAAATTTGGTTTTTTGTATAGTACTTTTATTTTGCCAATTGGTGCTTTTATGAAAGCAATATCGGTTTTCATTTTTCCTTCTGCAACATATTCATTCACTGTATTTAATTTCAACTTTATTTTTTCTATTAATGCATTCATATCTTGTGCATTCGTTGAAAAATTTATTTCAAGCAGCCATATAATAAAAAATAATTTCGGTATTAATTTCATAATAGTTATGCTTTTAGCTTAATATATCTTTTTTGTTAAAGAAGTAAATTGTTGCGGTTATTAATGCTACAATATGCACTAATAAAATAGTAGCTGATTGAATTATTTTTTCGGGATGTTGTATACTTCCTTTAATGGTAATGTTGGCATCATTTACTTTAAGGTCAAAAAATTCTTTCCATGCTACCATGTGCGTAGTAAATAAATAAGGCTTTATAATATTAAATATTGGGATAGACATGGTGCTTAGTATGGTACAAATAATAATAATGCTCATAGTGGCAACTATCGGCCCTATGCTATTCTCCGAAAACTGTGAAAGAAAAAATCCGAGAGAGGCAACTGTAGTCATAGCTAATGCGGCAAAACAAAATGCACCAATGTATCTCCAAAAAATATCTGCATTTTCTATTTGAACGGCATAATTATTTTTTAATAAAAACATATCATCTGTTCCAAATAGCCACATGCTTACAAACAATGCCAATATAGCCATCCAAACTAATAGTGAAACCGTATAAACTGTTGATGCAAAAAATTTAGCCAATAGAAATTCTGTTCTGCTTATGGGTTTGGTAAGTAATAAGCGTAAAGTGCCCATATTCGATTCTCCGCTTATCATATCTGCAGCAATTAAAGCAATAAGCAATGGCACATGCACCAATAATAATTGCAGTATAACATAGCAAACAAAATAGCCATTAATAATGTTTCCATTAATTTGTAATGTATTACTTAAATCGGCCATTACAAATGCAGCATATTCTTTTCCATCTACTTTTAAACCTAATTGCACTACAGCAATTAGAGCGGCAATGGCAATAAATGCAATATAAGTTCTTCGGCGTTTAAAAATTTTGTATAATTCAATTTGAAAAAGCTTCCACATGTTGATTTTCTGATGTTACTTGTAAAAAATAATTTTCTAAACTATTTTTTGGATAAATAGTAATTACACCTAATTCCGCTTTTACTAAAGCCGCATTTAATTGAGGTATATGTATTTTATTTAGTTTTAAACTAAAAGATTCTTTACTTTTTTTAAGCAAATATTTACTCCATTCAGATTGCAATAACCAATTCCACGCAGCATCATTATCAATGGTAGATAATTCAACAATTGTTTGTGATGGATCAAATAAATCGGATGCAGTTCCTTCAATTATTTTTCTTCCTTTGTCTATAATTAAAACCTTGGAAGCAATTTGTTCTATTTCGTTTAGGAGATGAGAAGACACTAAAATAGTTTTTTTATCTTCTTTTGATAAATGCAAAATCAAGTTTCTAATATCTGCAATACCTTGAGGGTCTAATCCATTAGTAGGTTCGTCCAAAATAATTAATGTGGGATTGTGTACCAATGCTATGGCAATGCCTAATCGTTGTTTCATTCCTTGCGAAAAAGTTTTTACCGTATCATTGGCTCGTTGTGCCAAGCCTACTCTTTCTAACTGTTGCATAAGCATTTTTCTTGTAAGCTGTATGCTACTTAGCTTAGCAAAAAGTTGCAAATTTTGAAGTGCAGATAAGTAATTATATACATCGGGCTTTTCAATTACCGAACCAACTTGTTGCAAAATTTCTTTTCGATGCGATTGTAAGTTTAATCCAAATATTTCAATAGTTCCTGTGGTGGGCTTTATTAACGATAGCAACATACGAATAGTAGTACTCTTGCCTGCACCATTTTGTCCCAAAAAACCATAAAC
>JAKAJX010000039.1 GCA_021824855.1 Bacteroidota bacterium
AGAAGGAAAAAGTGTAGGTATTGTTGATTTAACCCAAGGTGAATTAGGCACACGTGGTTCCGTTGAAACCAGAAAAAGCGAAGCAATGGCCGCCGCAAAAGTGATGGGTGTTGCCGTAAGAGAAAATCTTGCAATGGCCGATGGGTTTTTTGTGAATGATGAAATCAGTAAAAGAAAAATAATTACTGTTATTAGAAAATATCAACCGGATATTATTTTATGCAATGCTCCTGAAGATAGGCATCCGGATCATGGGCGGAGTGCGAAGTTAGTTTCGGACGCCGCTTTTTTATCGGGGCTTCGCAAAATTGAAACTCAAATTGAAGGTGTAT
Source organism: Bacteroidota bacterium (assembly GCA_021824855.1). Taxonomy (GTDB): domain Bacteria; phylum Bacteroidota; class Bacteroidia; order Chitinophagales; family Chitinophagaceae; genus JAKAJX01. The sequence goes on from JAKAJX010000039.1 coordinate 333, forward strand.
TGCAGGAAGCTTGGCGACCGGCATACGTATTTCATTATATTCAGGATAGATTTATACATCCTTCTTTTGTTGTAGATATTACAGCGTTTATGGAAAAGAAAATTGAAACTATTCTCTGTTATCAAACACAGTTTTATAATGACAATTATAATTCTAACGAACCTCAAACATATATTTCCTCTCCACAATTTTTAGAGAGTTTAAAAGCAAGAGCTTTAATGTTGGGAAAAAGGATTGGAGTAAATTATGCTGAAGGATTTATTTCGGAAAAAGTATTGGGTATAAAAAGTTTTGATGGCTTTGTTAAAAATGTTACTTAATACTATTCCACCTCGGCCTGATGCTGAATGATAAAGTCAATTAAATCGTCTAAACTAATTGAAGCTTTCGAGCAAGCATCATTTATTTCTTCTCTTGAAACATTTGCTGCAAATGATTTTTCTTTCAATCTTTTTTTCACGCCTTTTATATCCATGGCATTATAGCTATTTGGTCGCATGAGCGAATATGCATGAATTAAGCCGCTTAACTCATCAAACGCATAAAGCATTTTATCCATTTTAGTTTCGGGTTCAACACCAAAATGAGCCGGACCATGAGATGCAATTGCCCTAATAATTTCGGGATCTATATTTCTATTTTCCAATTCTTCAATAATTTTTTTGCAATGAAGTTCAGGCCACTGATCCCAATCGGCATCGTGTAATAAACCTGCCATTTCCCATTTCCACTGTATTTTTTCATCGGCATTTTCTTTTTCTGCTGCCCAGCTTTTCATTAAATGAGCCACTTGGCGCATGTGCAATTGTAGTTTAGGGTTTATAACCCATTCTTCTAATAAATTATTTGCATCTGCTTTCGATAGCACATTGCCAATATTAGCCGAATTGCCAAAGGTTGATTTATTTAAAAGTAAAGACATACGATAGTAAAAATTATATTAATTTATTGATGTAGTATTTAGCAAACTTTGTTTGTAACAGTTTTGCTATTAATTTAAAAGTCATATAAAAATAACTGATTTTTATTTTTGAAAATCGAAAAACTAATTACCTTGTAGCCTCATCATTGTATTGTATGCCCCCAACAGTTAGTAGTGATGTGCGTATAACGGATATAGTTTACGACTTTCTGATAGTGGAAGTTTTAAATCCTTGCTTGCAACATCATTCTTTTTTTTACACTATTATTAATGCCAATAATCAAATTGTGCGAAAAGGGAGTTTTAGTGGAATATGGGTGCAATTGCGATTAACACATATTAAAGAGGGCAACTATCAATTTCATTTAAAAGATAATGAAGAATATAACTTTGTATTTTCTTTTAAAAAATCTACTCCTTCATTCGAAAAATTGTCCTTAATCATGCATTAATGCAGTGAGAGAAAAAATAGTTTACAAATAACTAACAATTGTTAGGATTTATATTTTCAATTCTTATTTTTGTTCGAATAAATATTCAATTATGCAGTTTCAATTATCTGAAGAACATTTAATGATTCAAAAGGCTGCCCGAGATTTTGCAAATAACGAATGCTTGTCGGGAGTAATAGAAAGAGATGAACATCAAAAATTTCCCAAACAACAAATTATGCAATTGGCCGAATTGGGTTTTATGGGTATGATGGTAAAACCTGAATATGGCGGAAGTGGCATGGATACCATTAGCTATGTTGTAGCAATGGAGGAAATTTCTAAAATAGATGCTAGCACCAGTGTAGCAATGAGTGTAAATAATAGTTTGGTATGTTATGGGTTAGAAGCTTATGGAAGCGAAGCTCAGAAACAAAAATATTTAACGCCACTTGCACAGGGTAAGAAAGATGGTGAATTGTATATTGGAGCTTTTTTATTAAGTGAACCCGAAGCAGGAAGTGATGCATCTTCGCAAAAAACTACTGCCGAAGATAAAGGAGATTATTATTTATTAAATGGAACAAAAAACTGGATTACCAATGGTTCTTCTGCCAGTGTGTACTTGGTAATTGCTCAAACCGATCCGTCAAAAGGACCAAAAGGTATTAACGTATTAATCGTAGAAAAAAATTGGCAAGGTGTAGAAGTGGGTGCTAAAGAAAATAAATTAGGTATTAGAGGAAGTGATACACATTCTATTTTATTTACTGATGTAAAAGTGCCAAAAGAAAATAGGATTGGTGCCGATGGCTTTGGTTTTACATTTGCTATGAAAACATTGGCCGGAGGTCGTATTGGTATTGCATCTCAGGCTTTAGGTATTGCCAGTGGCGCGTATGAATTGGCATTAAAATATTCTAAACAACGCAAAGCTTTTGGAAAAGAAATAGCACAACATCAAGCAATACAATTTAAGCTGGCCGATATGGCAACACGTATTGAAGCCGCAAGATTATTGTGTTTAAAAGCAGCATGGGAAAAAGATAATGGATTGAATTATGATATAAGCTCCTCTATGGCAAAAGTTTTTGCAAGTGAAACTGCTATGTGGGTTACTGTTGAAGCAGTTCAAATTCATGGAGGTTATGGCTTTGTAAAAGAATATCATGTAGAAAGATTAATGCGTGATGCAAAAATTACCCAAATTTATGAGGGTACCAGCGAAGTGCAAAGAATAGTAATTAGTAGAGGTATTTTAAAGTAATTACTTATTGTAGTTTTATATTGAATGTGCAAATAAACTAATTTTGTTTGCACATTTTTATTATGTCTGTAAATAAAGAAAATTATTCTCAACTTGTAGAAAATCTAACTAATAAGCAAGTTCAGTTAGTAGCTGTAAGTAAAACAAAACCGATAGAAGATATTTTGGCATTATATAATTTAGGACAAAGAGATTTTGGTGAAAATTATGTACAAGAGTTAGTTGATAAAGAAGCAGCTTTACCTAAAGATATTCGTTGGCATTTTATTGGTCATTTGCAAAGTAATAAAGTAAAATATATTGTACCATTTGTGCATTTAATTCATGGAATTGATAGTTTTAAGTTGTTGAAGGAAGTGAATAAACAAGCAGCAAAAATTAATCGTACGGTTAATTGTTTATTGCAAATTCATATTGCAGAAGAAACAACAAAGTTTGGTTTTGATGAGGACGAATTATTTAAATTAAATGATTTAGCCGAGCTGCAAAATATTCGTGTAACGGGCTTAATGGGCATGGCAAGCTTTACCGATAATAAGCAAAAGGTAAGGAGTGAATTTACAACCTTAAAAAAACTTTTTAATCAGTTTGCAGAAAAGTATTCCAACTGTACAATACTTTCTATGGGAATGAGTGGAGACTATGAAATTGCAATGGAAGAAGGAAGTAATTTATTGCGTATAGGAAGTTTATTATTTGGTGAGAGAGTATAATAATTTTCTAATTTTTCTCTCACCAAATAATTATCGAAATTAAAATTTATTCAACTTTTGTAATTTTTAATACATTAGTTGGTAAGTGTAAATGGATAGGTGTACTACCAGTATTTACAACTGTATCGTTTGATTGTAAAAATCCTCTTTCTCTTAAAATATTTATTTGATCCGAAATAATATCATCTAAACTATTTTCTTCATCGTAATAAATAGCTTTCACTCCCCAGCTTAAACTCAACTGGTTTACCAATGTTTTTTCTTTTGTAAAAATAAATAAAGGAGATTTTGGTCTATAGCTACTTAGCATAAAGGCGGTATATCCGCTTTGCGTCATACCAATTAAAGCATTTGCTTCAACATCTTTAGCCATTTTACAAGCATTATAACAAACGGCATCGCTTAAAAAAGAAGGAGAATGAGGTTGTGGTTTTAAATCTTCTTCACGGTTATAACGGTATTCTGTTTGTTCAACTTGCCTAATTATTTTACACATAGTTTCAACTACCAATGCAGGATGTTGACCTGTAGCAGTTTCGCCACTAAGCATTACGGCATCGGCACCTTCTAATACGGCATTAGCTACATCTGTAATTTCACTTCTGTTAGGTTTTACACGGTCAATCATGCTTTCCATCATTTGTGTAGCAACAATTACAGGTTTTGCACGATGGATACATTTTCGTATTAATTCTCTTTGAATTAAAGGTACTTTTTCAACCGGTAATTCAACACCCAAATCTCCACGGGCAATCATAATACCATCGCTTTCAACAATAATATCACGAATGTTTACTAATGCTTCGGGTTTTTCTATTTTGGCAATAATTTTTGTTTTGCTTTTCTTTTCTTGCAATTTACTTCTAAGTATTACAATATCTTTTACACTACGCACAAAACTTAAAGCAACCCAATCGCATTGTTGTTCAATTATAAATTCAAGATCTTCTAAATCTTTTTCGGTTAATGCAGGAAGTGAAATTTTTGTATCGGGAAGATTAATTCCTTTTTTTGAGGATAAAATGCCGCCTAATGTAACTTCCACCTGAACATCACTTTCTTTAGTTATGTTAACTACTTTTACTTCAATTTTTCCGTCATCAATCATAATAATATTGCCGGGCTTAACATCGCCTGCCAAATTAGGATAGCTTACATAAATTTTTTCTAAAGTGCCAATACATTTTGTATTAGTGAACGTAAGAATATCGCCTGCTTTTACTTCTAAAGAATTATTGGTTATTTCGCCTACTCGAAGTTTGGGACCTTGCAAATCGGCTAATATTGAAATGTTGTAAGGTTCTGCTTTATTGATATTTCTAATATGCTCAATAATTTTAGCTTTGTCTTCATGTGTGCCATGAGAAAAATTTAATCTAAAAACATTTACTCCGGCTTTTACAAGTTCTAAAAGTTTTTCGTAGGTATCGCATGCAGGACCAACAGTTGCAACAATTTTTGTACGATGATTGCTATGATCAAGCCCTGCTTGTTTATCCATTTGCTTATAAAGATATTTGTCTAAATTTTTTGACATAGTAATTTTTACTTTCGTTAAAAGGATAACTGTGAAATACTTTTGCTTTTTCCTTTTTAATTAAGCATAAGTATTTTGTGAATTATGATGCTAAAACTTTTG
>JAKAJX010000012.1 GCA_021824855.1 Bacteroidota bacterium
ATTAAACTGTGGTAAATTTTTTTGATACTTGAATGAAAGTTTTGCAGAAGTATTTGTAAGATGAATTGATTGATAAGTATTGTCGGGCCAAATTAGAAATGCCGAATCAACTTTTGTTTGATATAATCCAATGTTCATTGGAATTTCCATACTCGACTGAAATCCATGTACAGGAAACTTTTCATATAATCGTATGCCGCCATTAGCAAATAATACCACTTTAGCACCAATTGCATTGATATTGTTAGATGCTCCTTTTAATTGAATGGAAACATACGGTTTATGTTTATTCTCGCTGGTTTCGTTTTTATAAATTAATACCGGATCATCTATATTATTTACTACAACATCTAAATCGCCATCATTATCCAAATCGGCATATACAGCACCATTAGAGAAAGTAGGTACATCATGTTCAATGGCCTGCTCCATATCTTCGAACTGAAGATTGCCTTTATTTCTATAAAACTTATTGGGAATTTTTATTTCGGGAAACTGCTTAATTAAACCCATGTCTTTATCTTCTAAATTATTATTACGCAGTTTTTGTTGCATTTCATCGCCCGAAACAAAATTGATATAATCAATATCATTCATTCGCTTAGGAATACCATTCGATACAAATAAATCTTTTAATCCATCATTATCAAAATCCATCCACAAAGGAGCCCAACTCCAATCTGTGGCATATACTCCTGCATAAAACCCTATTTCGCTAAAATGATTATTGCGGCGATTGAATTGCAAATTATTTCGAGCATACTGATAGTTATATCCAAAACTTAGTTTATGCTGAAATATATCGTAATCATCTTCCCCTAAAGATCTTTTTAAAATAGTTGGATCGGAAGGAAGCATATCCATAGAAATAATTTCGGGGAATCCATCATTATTTACATCTGCTACATCAACGCCCATAGTAAACTGACTGGTATGCATGAGTTGATTAGCATTCTCGTCATTAAAAGTTCCGTTATGCTGATTGATATATAAATAATCATTTTCATGAAAATCGTTACCTACATAAATATCTGGCCATCCATCTACATTGATATCCGAAACAGTAACTCCCAACCCATAGCTAATGGCAGAGCTATTAATTTTTGTAAGCTTTGTAATATCAGTAAAAGTATTATTACCGTTATTTCTATATATTTTATCGCCCGATAATTCATCGAATGTGCCCAAAAAATTGGCTCTAGGTGCATAACGTGCTTCATGGTTTACGGCATGATTTAATAAAAACATATCTAAATCGCCATCTCCATCATAATCAAAAAAAACGGCTTGTGTACTAAAGCCCGAAAAATCTAATCCGTATTGTTTGGCTTCATCTTCATAATAAGGAATGCCATTTTTTATTCCTTTACAAACTAATAATTGATTTTTTCCTTGCAAAGTTTCAAAATGCCCCACCCTGCATATATAAATATCTAATAATCCATCATTATTGATATCTACTACCGATACACCTGTATTCCAAGCACTATCCTGTGGTATATTAGCTTCTTTGGTAACATCTTTAAAATGTAAATTTCCTTCATTTAAATACAGTGCATTATTACCCTGATTAGCGGTAAAAAATAAATCAATTTTTCCATCATTATTAAAATCGCCGGCTCCAACACCTGCACCATTATAATAATACATGTACTTAAATAAATTAAACTTTGCAGTTGGGTGCATTTGATTGGAAAAATTAATACCCGTAAGTTCTTTAGATGCAACGGTAAACAAATGCTCTTGAGGCGTTTTTTGCTTACAAGATGGAAGAATAAAGCCACCCAATAGTAGAATTAAGAAATAGTATCTACTCGCTTTTTGCACACTTAAAAAATATTTTTTTTGCATGAATTTTATTTCTTGGTTGCAGTACTTTCTATATTATTTTCGGATACTTGATATAAAACAGGATAGTTACTATTCCGTAAAAACAAAATCTGTTTTTTCTTTAACCCATTTATTTGCTGAATATCTCTTACCATTCCGGTTAGTTCTATTCCAGATTCGCTATAATCCAAAACAGTAAATTGCTTATTGCCATTATTTATTAAAACATTACCATAACTGGCATCTAATCTTCCAAACTGCGGAGGAAAACCAAATTCGTTACCGGCAATAATTATGTCTTTTTTCCCATCATTATTTATATCTGTGCAAAGAATTGCATTTGCCGAAGAAAATTGTATTTGTGCCGGCAGTGTTTGAATAGTGAAATGATTATTGCCATCATTCCATGCAATAATAGAGCTGCAGTAATTAAATAATTTTACTTTGGATGATTGAATCATTTCGGGAGAAAATAAATCTTGAATTGATTTACGGGCAAAATCTTGATGTCGTAAATTTTGCTTTTTTAAAGCCGGTAATTGATCTTCAATATCATGTTTTAAAAACACAGTTACATCGCGTTGATCAATGGTATGAGTTAATATTTTTTCAACATTTCCGTTTGCATCATAATCATTTAACCACAACTTAACAGGCGTTTGAGGTGTAGGATGTAAATAAAAATTTTCACCAATATTTCCTATAATTAAATCATTTTTACCATCGCCATTTAAGTCGGCTACTTTTATGGTTTTCCACCAACCAAATAAATTACTTAGGTTGGTATTTACCTCTTCAAAAGTATTATTGTTGTATGAGAAAATATGCGGATACATATAATCGCCCACCAATATCAATTGGTTTTTACCATTGCCTTCTACATCGGCCCATATTGCATCTGTAACCATTCCTATGTTACTTAAATTCTTTCCTATTTTATTGGTAACATCGGTAAAATTTCCTTTGCCGTCATTCTTAAAAAGAAAATTAGGAGGTGCAGTGCCATATCGATACGGCAAATTTCGGCTTCCAATAAATAAATCTACATATCCATCGTTATCAAAATCGAATGGAACTATTACCGCTGTATTGGCATTGGTATTGGGAAAGGCATTGGGCACTACCGCAAAATTTCCTTTGCCATCATTTTTATACAACCTATTCAATAATAAATTATTATTAGGCAATTTATTATCTCCTCCGGCTCCAACAATTAAATCTAAATCGCCATCTCCATCACAATCAAAAAACAAACATGCTGTTCCTTCAATTCCTGCATCATCGAGAAATGCCTTATTGATTTTTTTTGAAAAAGATCCCTCTTTATTTTGAAGATATAATTGACCTCCTTTGTTATTGGAACCGCAGATATATACATCTTGTAATCCATCGCCATTTACATCGCCAACAGTAGCTTTCGGACCTTCTTTTGAAAGCATTTGCGGAATATTTCGTTCGCTATACAATTCAACAAAATCATCTTCTTCATGCTTATCGAAATTGGAGGTAGTAGCTATTTTTAATAAAGGATGAAAAGAAGAAATAGCAGGATGAAAAATTGGATAATTGGTAGTTGGTTGAGCAATTGTATTTACTTTATTGATGCCACAATTTTTGAATGTAGATAGAACCCTATTAGGCCAAATTATTTGAACGGAATCTATTTTAGTTTCCGTTCCTATTCCAATAATTACTTTATACTCTTGTGATGATTGAAACCCTTTTGTAGGATTAATTTCTCTACTTAAAATTTGATTCTTTATAAACACATTTACTTTAGCTCCAATTGCAAATGTGTTTTTCTCGGAACCTTTTAAAGAAAAGGCTATATAATTATTTTTATTTTTTTCAATACTATTATTTTTATAAACAAATGCCGGCTGATTTTCATTATTCACTACTAAGTCTAAGTCACCATCATTATCTAAATCGCCATAAGCCGCACCATTTGAAAAAGATGTTTGTACAAAACCCCATTTATTTCCAACGTCTTCGAATTTAAGATGACCGGTATTACGAAATACTCGGTTCTGCAATGGAACCGAAGACATTTTATTTATAATAGAACTAATATCATCTTTTTTACCGGTAAGCACCATATTTTGTACTATACCATTGGCAAAAAAATCTATAAAATCCTGATTTGTTAAGTCGTGATAAATACCATTACAAATGTATAAATCGGTATACCCATCATTATCGGCATCAAACATTAAACCGCCCCAACTCCAGTCAGAGGCTTGTACGCCACAGTAATTAGCAATTTCACTAAACTTTCCATTTTTATTGTTTAGTTGAACCGTATTTTGCATGAATTGATGATAAAACCCGGAATGTTCTTTTAACCGATATACATCAATATTATCGAAAGCGGTAGTAGTTTTTAATCGATAGTTATCGTAGGGCAACATGTCGGTTGTAAAAAAATCGGGATATCCATCATTATTTATATCAGCCAAATCTGCACCCATTGAAGCAAGACTTGTATGTTGCATTCTATCTTCCAACTCATCTTTAAAAGTTCCATTTTTTTGGTTGATGTATAAATAGTCTCTTTCAAAAAAATCGTTCGAAACATATATATCGGGCCATCCATCGCCATTTACATCGCCAACGGTAACACCTAAACCAAAGCTTATTAAACTTCCATGAATGCCTGCTTGATAGGTTACCTCGGTAAAATGTCCGTTATCATTTCTAAACAAATGATCTCCGCCACCTTTTAAAAAATCGGCAACAGGCCAATCTTTGGCGGGCAAATCTCTTTTATTGGCATAATTTAAAGTGTTAACCGGAATAGGGCTATTATTTACAATAAAGCAATCTAAATCGCCATCGCCATCATAATCAAAAAAGCTTGCTTGTGTAGTATAACCTGTATTATCTAATCCATATTGTTTCGCAGATTCTGTAAAAGTTAAATCGTGATTATTGATAAATAATTGATTGGCTCGTAAAGAAGAATCCATCATATTGCCTGCGTTACAAACAAAAATATCTAACCATCCATCATGGTTGATATCTACCAATACTACACCGGTACTCCATTGTTTTTTATTGCTAAATCCGGCTTTTGCAGATATATCTTCAAATTTAAAATTGCCTTTATTGAGGTACAATTTATTGGCACCCTGATTGGCGGTAAAAAAAACATCGGCTAATCCATCGTTATTAATATCGCCAATGGCTACACCTGCACCATTATAAAAATTACGATAATTAAATATGTTAGCTTCTTTGGAATCTTCTACGGAATTGGCAAACTTGATACCGGTATTTTCTACTAATTCAAATAATGCATCGTTAGGTTGATGCTGTTTACAGGAAAAAAAAAGTATTACAATAGTAATTACAAGGATTCGCTGATTAAATTTCATAGCTAAAAATACAAATGGCCATTTAAATAATGGCCATTTGTAAAAAATATTTTAATAAAATTAATAACCGTAATTCTGTTTCAAGTTTGGATTTGTTGAAACTGCAATTACAGGAATTGGGAATACCACTTTTGAAGGATCAGATTTTGATGGTCTTTCCCCTACCGGGTTGTTAAACACTCCAAAACGAATCATATCATTTCTTCTCCAACCTTCTAAATACAATTCTCTACCACGTTCTGCTAATAATGTTGGTAAATCAATTTTACTTAAAGTTGAAGCACCACGAATTGTACGAATGCTGTTTACAATGCTTAATGGAGTTTCTGCATCTGTACCACCTCTTAAAATGGCTTCTGCTTTCATTAAACGTACATCAGCAAAACGGAATAATACAAATTCATTAGCACTGCTCCAACCACCTCCATTAACTTTAGATGGATCTAAAGGATATTTAACTGTACGAATACCTTTGGTTTCTGTTGAGAAAAATAAACTTACATCTGGTGTAAATACTAACGGGTTACCGCTTCTATCTTTTAAATTAACAATTGGATTACCTATTACACCACCTTGAGGACCTTGTATTTGGCCTACTAAGAATCCTACTCCACTTCCCATTTGCTCGGTATAACCAGCTAATGGACCACCTTTTCTTACATCTGTATTTTCAAAACTGTTATAGAAATCGGCTAATGTGGTAAAACCATTCCAACCACTTGGTGCTTGATTGTAATGGAAGCCCATTGCTGTAGCCCATACAACATTAATACCTGCAGAATTAGCACGTGATAAAATTAATTCGCTTGATTTTGAACCATTATCCCATTTAAAGTTATCCCAATAATTAGGTGATATACTTAAAGAAGAATTGGTTGCAATATCATTACACAATGCAATTACTTTATTCATATCAGCAGCATTAAAAGTAAAAGGACCTGCTGGTTTTGTTGGATCTTGTGTAAATACAGCTTTGTTTAAATAAACTTTTGCTTCTAAAAATTCAGCTGCTTCTTTTGTAGCTGCGCCTCTTGTAGCAGTAGTATATCTTGGTAAAGCGGCAATAGCAGCATCTAAATCAGTTAAAATAAAAGTAACTGCATCTGCTCTGCTAAATATTTTTGGAATTACATCCGGACCATCATTAGCAGATCTGTAAGGAACTTGACCATACAAATCACAAACCATATAAGCGAAATAGGCTCTTAAAAATTGAGCTTCAGCTTTAGTTTGGCCTGAGGCAGTTTCGGCTATTAAAGTAGCTTGAAACAATGCTCCATTTAAACCATTCCATACATCTACTACTTGATTATGTACTCCATCCCATGTATGTAAATGGAGTTTACGCCATGTACCAAAATCATCCCAGTCTGTACCACGGGTAGGCCCTAATAGTTCATCTGTTGTATGTTCGCACATAGCCAACCATCCATATTGGCCTGCTAATTGATTTAAGCCATTATATGCTCCGGCTAAATTACCCGGCGTTGGCTTACCGGTAGAAGTTTGTGCAAGACTTTTGGTACCGTACAATGTCTCGTCGAGCTTTGAGCAAGACGTTATTCCTATACTTGTCATCAAAGCAAATAGAGGAACAAATAAATATTTATTATTGAAAGTTTTCATAACTAAATTCATTTTTGGTTTAATAATTAAAATCCAACATTAACACCTATTGTTACAGTTCTTGCATATGGATAACCAGCATAATCAAATCCACGAGAAGGAACTCCATTTAAAGAATGGTCAACGTTTACTTCAGGATCTAAGCCTGTGTATTTAGTAATAAGTAATAAGTTTTGACCTGATAAAGTAGCAGACAAAGATTTAATTGCTTTGCTCTTTACTTCAAATGAATAACTGATACTTGCATTTGATAATCTGATAAAATCTCCTTTTTCCAAAAATCTTGAAGAAACACTACCAGGGTTAATAGGATCTTCAGGTGTATTTGCAGCAGCATAAGTTGCATTATGAGCTGTTTTAATACTACCTCTTAGGAAAAGAGCATTTGCTGTGTTATTATACACATAAAAACCTCTTGATGAGTTAAAGAATACACTTGCACTCCATCTTTTCCATGAGAAATTATTAGTTAAACCGGCAGTAAATGTAGGTAAAGCACTTCCCAATAATTGGTTAGCAGAACCATTTGCATAACGTGCATCGCCATTACCATCAAATCCTAAGAATACTGGCATATTCCAAGTAAATAATGAATGTCCGTTTACAATAGTTTGTGCATAAGCACCACTTAAACCTTGTCCGTTAACAGCTCCGGTAATAACCACATTTTGTCCAAAGTTTTCAACTGTATTTTTTAAGAAAGTCATGTTGTAATTAATATCCCAGCTAAATGAACCTCTGTTTTTTCTAATTACTTCATAATCTAAATTAACTTCCACCCCTTTATTAATTACATTACCCGGTAAATTTACCCATCTATTTGCTGAGGCAGCAGGTTGAGGATAAGAAGCTAAGAATAAAAGGTCTTTAGTAGATCTGTAGAAATAATCAACATTACCTTTTAATCTGTAGTTGAATAAAGAGAAGTCAACACCAAAACCTGTTGTGGCAGTTTGTTCCCACTTCAAGTTAGGATTAGAGTTAGTTAAAACTGTAGATACACCAACAATTGTTTGTTGAATAGCTAATGAAGAATAAGGAGGGAACTCTTGGTTACCTGTAATACCATAGTTAACTCTGAAACTCAAATCGTTGAAATATTTTTTCAAACCACTTGCAAAATCTTCATTAATCACTCTCCATTTTGCAGCAAGGGCTGGGAAAGTACCGTATTTATTACCACTGGCAAATTTAGAAGAACCATCTATTCTTACAGTACCGGTAAAGTAGTATTTATCTTTAATAGTATAGTTTACACGACCAAAATAAGATTGAATTTCGTATTTACTACTATCGCCGGGCAACCATGAACTATTGGTAAAATTGCCTAAACTTTTTACAAAAACATCAGTTGGTTTTGTAACAGGATTAGTTAATCCCCAATACACATGATAATCGGCATAATTAGTGGTGCTTTGGTAAGAGAAACCACCTACCGCATCTATTTGGCTACCATTGGCAAATGTTTTGGCATAATTTAAGGTATGCTCTATTACAGTTGAGTTCATATTATACAACTGCTTAAAGCCTCTACCATTTCCATGAATGGGGTTATTTAAATTAGTTGAACCTAAAGAATTATTACCAGAGAATCCATTAGCACTTAAGCGTGGATCGGCATAACTTGTTCTGTTACTTGCAGAATTATCATAACCAAATGATACTTTATAAGTAAGTGCATTGGTTATTTTCCAGCTTAAACTTAAATTAGTTAAGAAACGGTTGATATTATCTTTATCGGTAAAATAATTCAACATGGCTGCCGGATTTCTTGCAGTAGAACCATCATCAAAATAAGAACCATCCGGATTAAATACAGGGTAGGTAGGGTTATAAATAATAGCCGCACCAATTAAACTACCTTGGAATCCGGCATTATTGGTAACAGGAGGATATTGATTTTGCACATTAGCATAAGTAAGTGTTGCATCAAATTTCAATTTATCTCCTATCAATTTTTGTGAAAAGTTAGCACGAGCAGTAATTCTTTTCATGTAACTTGTTTTCACAATTCCTTTTTGATCATCGTAAGAACCACTTAAACGAAGTGAAGTTCCATTTTTTGAGAAACCCCAACCTAAATTATAGTTTTGAGTAATTCCAGTTTGAAAGATTTGATCTTGCCAATCTGTATTAGCACCATAATCAATAGTTTTAACAGCAGCAGCAGCAGCAGCAGGATCGGTACCTGCATCAATATTTGCCTTTTTTACAGCCTGAAGAAAAGCTGAACCATTCATTAAATCATATCTTTTAGCTGTTTTAGAAACACTGGTTGCAGCACTAAAATTAAAAGAACCACGACCTCTACCACTTTTTGTAGTAATTAATACAACACCATTAGCACCTCTGGCACCATAAATGGCTGCAGAAGAGGCATCTTTTAAGATACTGATGTTTTCAATATCATCGGGGTTTAAAAACATTAAAGGATTTTTGGCAGTAGAAGAACCTTCTACACCACTTGCTGAACCAGAAGTACCACCACCATCAATAGGAACTCCATCAATTACAAATAATGGATTGTTGTTACTTCTAATTGAACTTGTACCACGAATATTAATATTCATTGCACCACCGGGTTCACCACTATTTGGTGTAACAGTAACACCGGCAGTTCTGCCTTGAAATAATTGCTCTGGTGTAGCAATTACCCCTTTGTTAAAGGTTTTTTCGCCTAATGAAACAACAGAACCGGTTGCATCTTTTACCTTTTTAGAACCATAACCAAGAACTACTACATCATTGAGTTGTTCGCTTACAGATTGTAAAGTAATAGATACAGAGGATTTTCCTACAATACTTACTTCTTGTTTTCCATAGCCAATTAAGCTAAAAACTAATTTAGTGGCACCAGCAGGAACGGTAATTTTAAAAGTACCATCTGCATTGGTTTGAGCACCGGCTTTTGCTCCGCCTCCAGATGAAATAATAGATGCATTAGCAAGATTAGAACCATCTTTTGCATCTGTAACTTTACCTGTTATAACTTTTGTTTGGGCAAATGCCGCAAGGGAGAAGAATGCTAAGCACAGAAATAACGTGCCTTTAGCAAGCGTCGTTGTTAAGTTCATAAACAATCGTTTAGTGTTAAGATGATAAAACTATTAAAAAAATGAATACAACAAACATTTATTTTCTGCTAACTCATTTATTATTATAATATTGTATTAGAATCAATATTAAATATTAAAATGAAGTATTTACAGAGCTTAGATGTTTTTGTAAGAAATAAAAGTAGATTTTTTATAAAGAATTAATCACTTTATAGAAATATTTTTTTTGCAAACGTTTGCGATTATGTTTGCGATTATGTTTGCAGTGGATAAATATGTAGAGATTTGTTAAAATTTATAAAAAATGACCTCAACCACCTTAAAAAAAATTTCTGAAGTATTGGGTTTAAGTATTTCTACTGTTTCTCGAGCTTTAAAAAACCATCCCGATATTTCTGAAAAAACCAAACAAAAAGTTATTGAATTAGCTACTACACTAGATTACGAGCCTAATGCCAATGCCATTCACTTAAGAACCAAAAACAGTAAAGTGTTTGGCGTAATTGTTCCTTCTATCTCCAATTTTTTTTACGATTCGTTTATTGCTTCGGTGGAAGAAGAAAGTAGAAAAATGGGATATTCTTTAATTATTCTTCAATCAAGCGATAATGCCGAAATTGAATTAAATAACTTGAAACTTTGCAGGCAAAATCGGGTAAACGGAATATTTGTTTGCATTACTCCTTCTACCCAAAATATTCAACCATTTTTAAGGTTGAGTGAGTTTAATATACCGGTTATTTTTTTTGATAAAGTTCCTGAATTTGAAGCTTGTAATAAAGTGTGTTTGGCCGATACCCAAGCCGCAATAATTGCTGCTAATACTATTCTATCAAAAAATAAGAAAAAAGTATTGGGAATTTTTGGCAATAAAAATATGTCTATCACAAAAAAAAGGTTAACCGCTTTTGAAGATGCTTTTACACTGAAAAAAAATATTTTACACGTAGAATATGCTCATAGCAAAGAAGAAGCACATGCAATTACTAAACAACAATTGAGTTTAAAACATAAACCCGATACCGTTTTTTGTATGAGTGACGAAATTCTTGCAGGTGCAATGAAAGCTATACAAGAACTGCATTTAACCATACCAAAAGATGTAGCAATCATTAGTATGAGTAATGGGTTTTTTCCTAAATTATATTACCCCGAAATTACGTATGTAGAAACCAGTGGATATAAATTAGGACAATTGGCTTTTTCGAGAATGATTTCGTATTTGGCTGGAAGCACTTTTATGCAAGAACTAACATTAGATTGCATATTAATTGAAGGGCAATCTATTTAAAACTAATACGTATCGCAAGAAGAGAAATTTAAAAATCAATCCCCGTCCACTTGCGTTTATTTTTTTCGTATTTCTCGAAATTAAAAATATACAACTTTCCCGGACGATGCGGAACATCTTCTTCTACTTCCCCTGTATCAATCAATAATTTCATTGAGGCAAATTTTTTTCTAAAATTTCGTCTATCGAGTGTTACACCCAAAATAGCTTCGTATAGGTTTTGTAATTCGCGTAAAGAAAATTTATCGGGCAATAAATTAAAACCTAACGGATGTTCCTGAATTCTTTTTTGTAACCAATGATAACAAGTTTCTAAAATTTGTTTATGATCGAAAGCCATTTCTTTAATAGAATGATAACTATGCCAATGCAATTCGTTATCATGAATTTTTAGTTCGTGATGTTGTATGTTTAATAAAGAACAATAGGCAATAGTAATTACTCGCCCGCCGGGATGGCGTTTGGGATTACTGAATGCTCTTACTTGATCGAGATACACATTGCTCATCCCTGTTCTTTGTTTTAAAATTCGGTAGGCCGAATCATCTAACTCTTCATTATCGGCTGCAAAATCTCCTAATAACGACCATTTACCTTTATACATTTCAATATCACTTCGTATTAATAAAACCTTCAATTCATTTTCATCAAATCCAAAAATTACACAATCAACGGTAATAGGCACTCTGGGATACGAATCCACCAATTTATCAACATCTTTTATCAATCCTCCATTCTTTTGTGCAAAAGCTATAATAGAAGCAGGCTCCCTTTTCAACATGGCAATTAGGTTTAAAAAAAATATATTGCAATTGGCTAAAGGTACAAAGTTTTAAGTTTTTATGTCATTAAATCAACCATTTAACTTAACTATATTTATAATTTAAATGCCGCTATGTATAATAACGAACAAGCAATTTATTTACAACAACAAACCAATAAGCTGCTTTCTGATCAATCTATTATTGAAATAAATAGTACGCAATTATCGCTATTAAAAGAAGTATTACAATTTCACGAGTATAGATATTATGTTTTAAATAATCCATTAATCAGCGATTACGAATATGATCAACTATTTCAACTTTTACAAAGAATTGAAGCACAACATCCGGAATTAATAACCAAAGATTCTCCTACACAAAGAGTGGGCAATAGTTTAAACGAAAGTTTCGAAACTGTGCAACACTTAGTTCCAATGCTAAGTTTAGAAAATAGTTATAATGCTGCCGATTTAATTGATTGGGATAGAAAAGCAAGAGAGCTTTCGGGCTTGCCCATATTAGAATATTGTATTGAACCAAAGTTCGATGGTGCCAGTATTTCATTGGTATACGAAAATAATATGCTTATTAGAGCTGTAACCCGTGGCGATGGTGTGCAAGGTGAAGATATTACCAATAATATTAAACAAATTAGATCTATTCCTTTATCGGCTCCATTTTCAGAATATGGCATCAATCAAATTGAAATTAGAGGAGAAGTGCTAATGAGTAAAACTGCATTTAAAACGTATAACGAATGGCAATTAAAAAATAATGCAGTGGCTTTAGCCAATCCTCGTAACGCAGCATCGGGAAGTTTAAGAATGAAAGATCCGAAAGATGTTGCCAAAAGAAATCTTGAAGCTTTTTTATATCATGTAAGTTATTTTACCAAATTAGATGAAACTTCTATAAAAAATGAAGCATTATTAACCACACATACCGGAACACTTGAAATGCTTTGGCAATGCGGCTTTCGTTCTCCTCAAAAAGAAAAAAAAGTAGTAGCTGGTATTGACAATGTAATTCAGCATGTGCAAGATTTTGAAGCTGTAAGAGATGAATTGCCTTACGAAATTGATGGCATGGTAATTAAAGTAAACAATATTGCTTTACAAGAAAAAATGGGCATGACAACCCATCATCCGCGATGGGCTATTGCTTTTAAATTTAAAGCCCGTCAGGCAACATCTATTTTACGATCTATTGAATTTCAGGTAGGCCGAACCGGGGCTGTTACACCTGTAGCTAAATTAGATCCGGTAGCTATTGGCGGTGTGATGGTTTCAAGTATTTCTATTCACAACGAAGAATATATCAAAGAAAAAGATTTATACTTAAACGATACAGTTTTAATAGAACGTGCCGGCGATGTAATTCCACAAATTGTAAAATCATTACCCGATCTTAGAACAGGAAATGAAATACCAATTCAATTTCCAACGCATTGCCCTATTTGCAGAAGTAAACTTTTTAAAGAAGAAGAAGAAGCCATTTGGCGATGCATTAATATTGAATGCGAAGCACAAGTTGTTGAAAGAATGATACATTTTGTAAGTAAAGATGCAATGGATATTAAAAGCTTAGGAGAAGCCAATATTAGAAAGCTGTACGATGCCGGATTACTAAAAGATATTCCGGGTATTTATCAATTAAACTTTAATACCATTGCAACAATGGAAGGCTTTGGCAAAAAATCTATTGACAATTTAAAAGCAGCTATTGAAGCATCTAAACAGCAGCCACTAAACAGATTAATTTATGCATTAGGCATTCGATTTGTAGGCGAAACAACTGCTAAAACTATTGCTAATTCTATTGAAAATATTTTCGATTTACCATATCAAACTATTGAAACTTTACAACAACTGGATGATATTGGTATTAAGGTAGCAACAAGCATTTATCAGTTTTTTCAAAATCAAGAAAACATAACAATGCTTAGGCAATTAGAAGGTTTTGGATTACAAATAATCAACAAAAAAAAGGAAATAATTGCCGGAAATAATTTACAAGGACAAAGTTTTTTATTTACCGGAACGCTTACAAAACTAAAAAGAAGTGACGCAGAAAATATAGTAGAACAACAAGGTGGAACAATTGCTTCTTCGGTTAGTAGTAAGCTCTCTGTATTGGTTGTTGGAGAAGACGCAGGAAGCAAATTAGAGAAAGCAAAAAAAATAAATACTATTAAAATTATTAATGAAGATGAGTTTTTACAACTAATTCATACCTAACTTTAGCCTATTCAGTACTAAACTTAACGATTGCACTATGAACTATTTACTCAACGAAAAATGGAAAGTATATTCATTTAAAAAAAGTAAATTATTTAAAAGAAATTATGCGGTAAGCTCGCAAGGAAGAATTGCGTCATTTTCCGAAAATTTAAAGAAAGATGGAACAGTAATCAGCGGCTCTACCACCGAAGGATATATTGTAATTAGGCTGCAAAAAAATGGCGAGTATATTGCCTTTCTTGCACACAGAGCTATTGCCGAATTATTTGTAAAAAAACCCTCTACAAAACACAAATTTGTTATCCACCTTAATCATAATAAAAAAGATAACCGGCCTGCTAACTTAAAATGGGCAACACAAGAAGAAACAACCGAGCACAATAAAAATAATCCATTAGTAAAAGCAGCCAAACAGCGACTAACCGAGAAAGGAAAAAAACTTACCATTGCTAAGGTGAAACAAATAAAAATTATACTGGCTAATGAAAAAAGAAAATTAACGTATAAAAAAATTGCTGAAAAATATGGCGTAAGCGAAATGGCTATTACCCGTATTAACAGAGGAGAAAATTGGGCACACGTTAGCATTTAATTTTTATACACCAGTTAAATAACCCAACTAAATATATATTATGCTGCAAACTGCTACCATTCATTTTTTAGAAAACCTAAAAAAAAATAATTCAAAAGAATGGTTCGATTTAAATAGAAAATTATATGAATTAGCCAAAGCAGATTTTTATAATTTAGTTACTAATTTAATTGCAGAATTTGGAAAAAAAGATACAAGCATTGCATTATTACAACCTAAAAATTGCATCTTTCGTATTAACAGAGATATTAGATTTAGCAAAGATAAAAGTCCGTATAAAACCAATTTTGGAGCAAGCTTTAGCAAAAATGGCAAAAAAATAATGGCAGCAGGATATTATTTGCATATAGAACCCAATAATAGTTTTGTGGGTGGTGGCATTTATATGCCCGATGCGGCTACAACAAAAAAAGTAAGACAAGAAATTGATTATAATTTTGATGAGTTTAAAGAAATAATTAATCATAAAAAATTTAATACACAATACAGCGATTTGGATAAAAGTGAAGAAGTAAGTTTATTACGCGAGCCTAAAGGATATGATAAAGAAAATAAAGCAATTGCTTATTTAAAACTAAAAAGTTGGATTGCCATGAGCCCCCTATCAAATGCAGATTTAACTAATAAAGAATTAATTAAAAAAATAGTTACTGCATTCGAGTCGCTTCAACCATTAATACAATTTCTAAACAAAGCGATAGAAGTATAATGTTATTCTCTTAAATAGTTAAACGCTTTACCAATAGCGCCTATAACATCGGTTGCTAATAAACTTTCCATTGATTGATTTTCTAAAGCAATATCTGCAGCAAGCCCATGTATATAAACACCCAATAAGGCAGCCGCTTCGGGTTGATACTGCTGAGCTAATAACGAAACCAGTATTCCACTTAATACATCGCCCGAACCTCCTTTTGCTAAACCGGCATTTCCTGTATTATTAAAATAACCTTGCCCGTTCGATGCTATAAGCGTATGATGCCCTTTTACAATAACAATACAATTGTATTTTTTAGTAAGTTCAATTGCTTTTTCAATTCGTTCAAAATCATTCTCACATTTACCAAATAGCCGATCAAATTCTTTGGGATGAGGTGTTAATAAAGAACCTTTAGGAATTTTGGTTAACCACTCTTTATGAAAAGATAAAATGGTTAATGCATCGGCATCAATAACTATCGGCTTTTGAAAACTATTTAAAACCTCTTCCAATATTTGTTCTGTAACTTCATTAATACCCAATCCCGGACCAATAGCTATTGAAGAATATTTATCAATATCAATCATTCCATCTTCGCGTAATAACACCATTGCTTCGGGATATGTTGTATGCAATGCATGTAAAAATTCTTTGGGAATATTGGCAGATAATAACCCACAACCCGATCGTAATGCTCCGCCACAAGCCATAATTGCTGCACCCATTTTACCAACATTGCCTGCAATAATGCACGCATGTCCATAATGCCCTTTATGAGAAAATGGATTTCTGTTTTTTAATAAAGAAATTATTTTATCGCTTTCAATTAGTTCAAAAGAAGTTGTTATACTTTGTAAATATTCGGAATGAAGTTGAATATTCATTACTATTAATTCGCCAAAATACTGCTCATTTTCGGCCAATAAAAAACAAAGTTTGTACTGCTGAAATGTTAGTGTTGTATTTGCTTTTGCAATTATATTGCCATTAGAACTTTTGTCAATACTCATTCCACTAGGCACATCAATAGAAATAACATTTCCGGATGATTGATTAATATGTGCTACCAACAATGCACTTAAATTATTTAATGGCCTATTTAATCCCGAACCATATAAGGCATCAATTATCAAATCGGTTTTATCAATAAAAGGAAAATGATCTTCCGATTGAATAAAATAAATATGGGTAGTAAGAAAATGTAATCGTTGCAAATTAGTTTGAAAATCGTTAGTTCCTTTTGCACCAAATTCTAAAATATATACAAATACCGAAAAGCCTTTTTCAATTAATAATCTTGCAATAGCTAAACCATCACCACCATTATTTCCTTTGCCGCAAAATATTTTTATGTGTTGAAGAATATAATTCGATGTAATTATCCAATCAACACAACGCATTGCGGCACGTTCCATTAAATCTATAGATTCAATAGGTTCTTTCTGCATGGTAAATGCATCCCATTGCTGAATTTGTTGAGCCGAAAGTAGTTTCATTACTATAAAATTACAAACTTATGCTTTGCAATATTGTATTTATATATAAGAAAGGAGATGTTAAAACACCTCCTTTACCTATTATTCAATTATAAAAAAATAGTAATTGCTTTTACAATTCAAGCGTAATTAATACCATTATAATAAACCCGTATTTACTAAATATTCTGCAATTTGTACCGCATTGGTAGCAGCACCTTTACGCAAATTATCGCTTACAATCCACATGTTTAAAGTTTTAGGTTGGGTTTCATCTCTACGCAATCTTCCAACAAAAACTTCATCTTTATCATGTGCCCATAAAGGCATTGGATAAATTTGTGCAGCATCATCATTTTGTACAATTATACCGGGTGCATTAGCTAATAATACTTTTACTTCTTCTATATCAAATTCATTTTCAAATTCAATATTTACACTTTCACTATGGCCACCAATTACCGGAATACGAACAGTAGTTGCTGTAACTTTAATAGCCTCATCTTGCATTATTTTTTTTGTTTCGTTTACCATTTTCATTTCTTCTTTGGTATAACCATTCTCTAAAAAAACATCAATTTGAGGTATTACATTTAAATCTATTGGATATTTATATGCCATAGGATATTCTGATGTACTGCCATTTTCGGCTTTTGCTCTTTCACCAAATAATTGGTCAACAGCTTTTTTTCCGGTACCCGTAACACTTTGATAGGTACTTACAATTACACGTTTAATAGTATATTTTTTATGCAATGGCTGCAATGCTACAACCATTTGAATGGTAGAGCAATTAGGGTTGGCAATAATATAATCGTCCTTAGTTAATACAGCAGCGTTTACTTCGGGTACTACTAATTTTTTAGTAGCATCCATTCTCCATGCACTTGAATTATCTACTACTCTAATACCTGCTTCTGCAAATTTTGGAGCCCATTCTAACGATGTACTGCCACCTGCCGAAAATATTGCTACAGCCGGTTTTAATGCAATTGCATCTGCCATGCTTACCACTTTATATTTCTTTCCTTTAAACTCAACTTCTTTACCCACAGATTTTTCAGAAGCCACAGGAATTAATTCTGTTACCGGAAAATTTCTTTCTGCTAATACTTGCAACATTTTAGAGCCTACTAAACCTGTAGCTCCAACTACGGCTACTTTCATTTTTATTGTTTTTAGTGATGAAATAAGTTTTCTGTTTTCAATATTTTTTATTGTACAAACCCAAAAAAGCCTTCTTTATTGGAGAAGGCTTTTTACAATTTATGTTTAACATACACAAAACATTAAGCATCTTCTCCGAGTGAGATGATTTTCTTGGTGTTCTTTGTATATTTCTTTATTTCTTTCATTGCGGGTGCGAAAGTAATCATCATTCTTCTTTTATCAAAACATTTTTTACGATACCAAATCAATGTCAAAACTTACTAACTGAACAAATTCTTGCAATCGCTCATCAATATCATTTTTCGAAATTTCTTTTAAACGCTGTACGCCAAATTTTTCAACACAAAAACTGGCCATTGCACTTCCAACAATAATAGCAGTTTTCATGTTCTCGAAAGAAATATCTTTCGTTTTTGCTAAATGTCCAATAAAGCCTCCAGCAAAAGTATCACCGGCACCGGTAGGGTCAAATACATCTTCTAATGGCAAAGCTGGAGCATAAAAAACTTGTCCGTTGTAAAACAATAATGCACCATGCTCTCCTTTTTTAATAATAAGATATTTGGGGCCCATTTCCATAATTTTAGCAGCGGCTTTTACCAATGAAAATTCGCCACTCAATTCTCTTGCTTCACTATCATTAACCAATAAAACATCTATTTTTAATAATACTTTTTTTAAATCATCCATTGCTACATTCATCCAAAAATTCATTGTATCTAACACAATTAACTTGGGTTTATTTTTTAGCTGATTAATTACACTTAATTGTACCGCAGGAGATAAGTTACCCAACATTAAAAATTCGCAATCTTGATAACTTTCTGGAACTACCGGATTAAAATCGCCTAAAACATTTAATTCGGTAATTAGTGTATCTCGCGTATTCATATCAGAATGATAGCGGCCGGCCCAAAAAAAAGATTTTTCATCTTTTTTTATCTGTACGCCTTCTAATAAAACATTGCGTTCGGTTAATGCTTCCAATTCTTCTTCCGGAAAATCTCCACCTACCACACTTATTTGCTTTACACCGGTAAAATTACTGGCACACCAAGCAATATAAGTGGCAGCACCGCCAACAATTTTATTACTTTTGCCAAATGGAGTTTCTATATCATCAAACGCCATAGAACCTACAACAACTAACGACATAATAATTATTTTTGATTACGGGTTGCGAAGCTAAAACAATCCATTGAGATTATCCTATTTCTACCACCCACAAACCCGATTAAAATTATACTGCTAATGTTAGTTAGTGTATTTTTGATATATGGGAAGAATAAAAACAGAAAATAATAGTAGCCGAAAAGAAATTATCCTTAAAAAATCGGCCGAATTATTTAAAGAAAAAGGCTACAAAGCAGCCAGCATGCGAGAACTGGCCGAAATAGTAGGCGTAGAAGCTGCCAGCTTATACAATCATATTCGAAGCAAAAGCGAATTACTGCATTTAATTTGTTTTAATGTAGCTACGCATTACTCTGCTTTTATGGATGAAGTAGAAGCCGAAAAAAATAACAGCTTATATAAAATTGAAAAATTAATTAGATTTTTAATTGATGGAATGGTTGAAAATTTTGAAGAAGTATATGTTTGCGATAGAGAATGGAAATATTTAACCGAACCTTATTTATCCAACTTTCAATCACAACGCAGAACTTTTCGTAAACGCTTTGCATCAATTATTGAAGAAGGTATTAGAAAAAAAGAAATTAAAAAAATAGATGCTACAACTGCTGTATTGGTAATTTTACACGCCATAAGCGGCATAGAAAGTTGGCACCGCAGTAAACAAAAATTCGATGGCAAAGAATTACAAGAAAATATGATTACTATTTTAGTTGGCGGATTAAAAAAGTAAATCACACGTTTTGCTAATTACCATTATGCTTACCTGTTTATTGCAATAAATATTTACTAATAATTTGAGTCCAAATAGCATATCCTTTTGCATTCATGTGCAACTTATCTTCAATAAAAAGATCTTCTCTTACATTTCCTTTTTCATCTAACATGGCATGATACACATCAATAAAGTTTGCATGCGATTGTTGCAGAATAAATTGGCGTATCAACCGATTCGATGCTTCCATAACAGGTTTAAACTTCCACCTACTTGGACTAGGCTTCACCGAAACAAAATCAATTTCTGTATATTTTAACCGAGATCGAATTAAAGAATATAATTGCTTAAATCGCTCTAAAACAATTTCAGCCGTAATGGTATCAGAAAAAGCAATATCATTATCGCCACAATAAATAATAATTTGTTTGGGTTTATAAGGAAAAATAATATCATTGGCATAAAGTATCACATCGGGTAATGTTGATCCGCCAAAACCTCGGTTAATAATAGGAAATAAGGGAAAAGCCTCTTGCATATTTGTCCATTTAGTAAACGAAGAACTGCCAATAAATAAAATTGCATTTTGAGGTGGAGGCAAAACGGAATCTCTTTGCTTGAATAATGCGATATCGTTTTTAAATGGTTGTGCATTTGCATTTTGAACAGTCAATTGAAATAAACAAATAGCAATAAACAGTTGCATTACCCTTTTCATACACCAACATTTACGGTTAATAAATTAAGAAAATTAAAACAAAAAATAACAAATTAATGTTATAACTAACAAAACTCATACTCTATCTTTTCCAATTATACTACTTTTATTGCAACCAAAATTTTCCTGACAACTTAACTGACAAAAAATGTCATCCATTCTTTTTGAAATTAAAAATAGCATCGCATTTATTACATTAAATCGCCCCGAGAAACTCAATGCATTTAATCAAGATATGGCATTGCTATTACAAAAAAAATTGGATATCTGTGCTGCACTAAAGGAAATACGTTGCGTGTATATAACGGGTGCCGGAAAGGGGTTTTGTGCCGGTCAGGATATTGAAGAAATTGCACATCCCAATGGCCCCGATATGGAAACTATTTTAAAAGAACATTTTAATCCTATCGTTTCTCGAATTAGGTTTATCACCAAACCGGTATTGGCAGTAATAAACGGAGTTGCTGCAGGAGCAGGAGCTAATATTGCCTTAGCCTGCGATATTGTTGTAGCGGCAGAATCGGCATCTTTTATTCAAGCTTTCTCAAAAATTGGATTAATCCCCGATAGTGGTGGTACATTTTTTTTGCCTCGCTTAATTGGTTGGCAAAGAGCTAGTGCATTAATGATGACCGGCGATAAAATTACAGCTCAAGAAGCACTACAAATGGGAATGCTATACAAAGTTTTTGCCGATGAAGAGTTAGGCACCGCAGCATTTAGCATTGCCACCACCTTAGCCGATATGCCTACAAAAGCATTAGCTTATATTAAACATGTATTAAATAATTCGGCTGTTCATACATTAGAACAACAATTGGTTTTAGAAGATCAGTTTCAACAAAGAGCTTCCGAAACGTATGATTTTAAAGAAGGAATAAAATCGTTTTTAGAAAAAAGAAAGCCCATTTTTAAAGGAGAATAAATTTTCAGCTTACATTAATTCCTACCCCATCATCAAAATAATACTTCCGTTATTTAAAATAGAATTCTAAAAGCGGCAACATTAAGTTTATCTTCGCAAACATTTCAAAATACGTGTCAGAAAAAAATTTTATAGATTATATACGCATTTTTTGCAAAAGTGGGCATGGCGGTGCCGGCTGCAAGCATTTTATGCGTACTAAATATAACCCCAAAGCCGGACCAGATGGCGGCGATGGAGGTCGTGGTGGCCATATTATATTAAAAGGAAATGTACAATTATGGACATTATTGCATTTACGCTATTTTAAAAATGTTTTAGCAGAGAATGGCGAAAGCGGTAGCGGCAGTAATTGTTCCGGAAAAAATGGAAAAGATATTATAATTGAAGTACCATTAGGCACTATTGCCAGAGATGAAGAAACCGGTAAAATAGAAGCTGAAATTTTAGAAGATGGTCAGGAAATTATATTAGTACGTGGCGGCAGAGGTGGCTTAGGCAATGCCAACTTTGCTACTGCAACCAACCAAGCACCCGAATACGCACAACCCGGCGAAGGAGGTGTTGAAAATTGGAAAATATTAGAGCTGAAAGTATTAGCAGATGTGGGTTTAGTAGGATTTCCCAATGCCGGTAAATCAACCTTATTAAGTGTTATTACTGCCGCCAAACCTAAAATTGCAGATTATGCTTTTACTACATTAACACCTCAATTAGGAATGGTTGAATATAGAGATGGCAAAAGTTTTTGTATTGCAGATTTACCGGGTATAATTGAAGGTGCCGCAGAAGGAAAAGGATTAGGCCATCGGTTTTTGCGACATATTGAACGTAATTCGGTTTTATTATTCTTAATTCCTGCCGACAGCAGCGATCATAAAAAAGAATTTGAAGTTTTATACAACGAGTTGAAGGAGTACAATCCAGAAATGTTACAGAAAGATTTCCTCATCGCCATCAGTAAAAGTGATATGCTGGATGGTGAATTAAAAGAAGCTATTAAAAAAGAACTGCCCAAAAATATTCCTCATTTATTTATATCATCTCTCACCAATAATGGGTTAATAGAATTGAAAGATTTGTTATGGGAGAATTTAAATAAGCCTTCAGGTAATTAATTTTTACTACTCTGAATTGTTAACTAAAATAGGTGTTGGGTTACCTTTTTTAAAATAGCGTATAAATAGGCATATTATAGCAAGCTATTGATATACAAAACACCTTAACGCTCCGCTTGCCTGCATTGAAAAAAACTCTCGATTGATTTGCCCTACAAGAATTTGACAAACAACTTCTGCTACAAAAGCAGCAGGAGCATTTATTAACTTTAAATCTATAAAAGATGAAAAAGACAGTATTAAACAGCGTAGCTAAGAAGGTTTTTGCAGGTAGTATTTTAGCAGCAACTTTATTCTTCGCATCTCAAAATGCGGCCATTGCCAATAATTCTATCACATACGCAAAAACAGAAAAAGCTTTATCAGAGAATGCCTCTATAAAGTATGTAGGCAGTAATGATGATAACCTGTTATTTAATGTACAGTTCAACAATGTAAATAACGAAAAATTTACATTACTTGTATCTGATGAAAATGGAGAAACAATGTATTCAGTTTTTTCTAAAGACAAAAATTTTACAAAAACTTTTGCGTTACCAAAATCATTAGATCTAAACAAAATTAATTTTACAATTAGAACAAACGAAGGCACTTATCGCCAAAGTTTCAGTATTAATATTGCAACAATCGAAACAGAAGATGTTGTAGTAAGTAAAAAATAATTATTCACTAATCTGCAAATTACCTAATCTCAGCAAAACATTTTGCTGAGATTTTTTTGTTGAGTTTGGATTATGTGAATTAAAAAAGCCATCTGTAAAAAGATGGCTTTTATTTTATAACACAATTATTTTAGGCTTTGGCTAATTAGATTTAGATGCTTTTTTTCTAGCATCTTCATCTAAAATAACTTTACGCATACGAATGCTTTTAGGTGTTACCTCAATACATTCATCTTGCTGAATATATTCCATACATTCTTCTAAAGTAAATAATAGTTTAGGCGTAATTCTCACACTATCATCACTTCCACTTGCTCTATGATTGGTTAATTTTTTTGCTTCTACTGCATTCACATTTAAATCACCCGGCTTAATATGTTCGGCAATTATTTGTCCTATATAAACTTCTTCTCCCGGATCTACAAAAAACGATCCTCTATCTTGTAACTTATCAATTGAATAGGCAGTTGTAGTACCTCCAAATTTGGCAATTAATACTCCATTATTTCTTCCGGGAATATTTCCTTTCCAAGGTTTATATTCATTAAACCGATGAGCCATTACCGCTTCTCCGGCAGTATTGGTAAGCATTTGAGAACGCAATCCAATTAATCCGCGAGAAGGAATATCAAATTCTAAATGTTGCATTTCACCTTTACTCTCCATTACCAACATTTCGCCTTTACGTTGGGTAACAAGATCAATTACTTTGCCGCTAAATTCGCTTGGCACATCTACAACCAATACTTCGTAAGGTTCATGCTTCTTTCCATCAATTGTTTTAACTAAAACTTGCGGATTACCAACCGTTAATTCATATCCTTCCCTACGCATTGTTTCAACTAAAACACCTAAATGCAAAATGCCTCTTCCATATACTAAAAAACTATCGGCACTATCGGTATCTTCAACTCGTAATGCTAAGTTTTTTTCTGTTTCTTTCATTAATCTATCACGCAAATGCCTGGACGTTACAAACTTTCCATCTTTACCGAAGAATGGAGAATTGTTAATAGAGAAGGTCATGCTCATGGTTGGTTCATCTACACTAATAACAGGCAATGCTTCCGGATTTTCAGCATCGGCAATGGTATCGCCAATGTTAAAGCCTTCTAAACCTACTACAGCACAGAGATCTCCACAAATAACTTCCGATACTTTTTTCTTTCCCATTCCTTCAAAAACATACAATTCTTTAACCTTAGATTTTTTAATAGAACCATCGGTTTGCATTAATGATATGGATTGATTTTCTTTAATAGTACCACGTGCTACTTTACCAATGGCAATACGACCTAAAAAAGAAGAATAATCTAAGGATGTAATTTGTAATTGCAATGTTCCATCTGCTACTTGTGGTGGTGGAACAAATTGTAAAATACCATCGAGCAAAGGAGTAATTCCTTCACTTTGTGTTAATGAGTTATTAAACCAGCCATTTTTGCCACTTCCATAAAAAGTAGGAAAGTTTAATTGTTCTTCTGTTGCATCGAGATTAAAAAATAGTTCAAAAACTGCATCATGCACTTCATCAGGGCGGCAATTAGGCTTATCTACCTTGTTAATTACTACTATGGGATGAAGGTTTAATTGTAATGCTTTTTGTAGTACAAATCGAGTTTGAGGCATGGGGCCTTCAAATGCATCTACCAATAAAATAACGCCATCGGCCATTTTTAATACTCGTTCTACTTCACCGCCAAAATCGGAGTGCCCTGGCGTATCAATTACATTTATTTTAATACCATTGTAGCTAACTGCAGCATTTTTAGAAAAAATAGTAATGCCACGTTCACGCTCTAAATCGTTGCTATCCATAATTAACTCACCGGTTTCTTGATTATCACGAAACACTTTTGTTGCGTGTAATATTTTGTCTACCAGTGTAGTTTTACCATGGTCAACGTGTGCAATAATTGCGATGTTCCTTATTTCCATGAAATTTTTTGAGGCTGCAAATGTACAGCTTTACAGCGGTTTCGAGGCATTTATCAATAACTTAATATTTTAGTTACATTTGCTGCCTACCTTTTGCTTGCAATATGAATGGCTGGAAAAATATTATAAAAAGCCCCACTTAGGTTACCATAACTGTAAAGTACAACCTGCATTATACAATTATTATACGTGCTAAATGATGCTATTGGTAACTATATCAAAGCCTACAAGCATCATTTCAGTTAGTCTTATTTCATCAATTAATTTAAACATGAAAACTATTATAGAACCATTTAAAATAAAATCGGTAGAGCCAATTTATTTTACCAGTGAACAAGAAAGAATCAGCATTCTTAAAAACGCATTTTATAATCCATTTCTCATTAAAGCCCATGATGTAATTATTGATTTACTCACCGATAGTGGCACCAGTGCCATGAGCAGCGAACAATGGGCCGGCATTATGCGTGGAGATGAAAGTTATGCCGGCAGCGATAGCTTTTTTCGTTTTGAAGAAGCTGTTCAATCTATTACTCGCATGCAATATATTATTCCAACACACCAAGGCAGGGCTTCGGAAAAAATATTATTTAGCATTTTGGGGGGCAAAGGAAAATTTTTTATTAGCAATACCTTATTTGATACAACTCGTGCCAATATTGAATTTTCGGGTGCCGAGGGTATTGATTTATTATGCGATGAAGGAAAACATCCATCATTCATTGCACCCTTTAAAGGAAATATGAATATTGATTTACTGCAAAAAACAATTGAAGAAAAAGGTGCCGAAAATATTCCTCTAATTATTGTTACTATCACCAACAATTCGGGAGGTGGCCAACCGGTAAGCATGGAAAATATTAAACAAATAAAAACAATTTGTAATAGCTACAATATTCCTTTGTTTATTGATGCTTGTCGCTTTTCCGAAAATTGCTATTTTATTAAGCAAAGAGAAAAGGGTTATGAAAATAAAAGTATTCAGGAAATAGCCAACGAATTATTTTCTTATGCTGATGGTTGTACCATGAGTGCTAAAAAAGATGCATTTGCCAATATTGGTGGCTTTTTAGCCATGAACGATGCAACACTTGCACAACAATGCAGAAATTTATTAATTATTACAGAAGGTTTTCCGACTTATGGAGGGCTTGCCGGACGTGATTTAGAAGCCATTGCTATTGGATTAAAAGAAATAATGGATGAAAATTATTTAAAATACAGAATTAGAAGTATTGAATACATTGGTGAAAAATTAGAGGTAGCAGGTGTTCCATTTATAAAACCAACCGGTGGCCATGCTATTTATTTAGATGCTGCTGATTTTTTACCTCAAATTCCTGCAGAACGATTTCCCGGACAAGCTTTATGTTGCGAACTGTTTATAGAAGGTGGAATACGTGGTGTAGAAATAGGAACTGTTATGTTTGGAAAATACGATGCCAATGGAAAAACAATTCCTGCAACAATGGAATTAGTAAGGTTGGCCATTCCCAGAAGAGTATATACCCAAAGCCATATTGATTATGTAGCCGAAGTAATAATTGCTGTATTTAAAAGAAGAGAACAAATAAAAGGTTTAAAGATGATTTATGAAGCAGCTTTACTCCGCCATTTTACAGCAAAGTTTGAACAAATTTAAATTGCATGATTATTAACTAAGGACGTGATGAATGCTCTACATTTTTTTAATAAAAAATGGCATTCATCATATCCTTAATAGGCATATTGTAAGTTATACCCGTATATAAATTTTTCTTTTATCCATTACATATCCAACACTCCAGCAAATGAGCATATAACAAATAGAAAATAAAAATGCACCAAAAT
>JAKAJX010000147.1 GCA_021824855.1 Bacteroidota bacterium
CCGATCTCAGTACTCTATGCGGGTTGCCTTCTAAAACACTTCTATCCATAAATGCACCGGGGTCGCCTTCATCGCCATTGCAAATAACATATTTTTGGTTGCTGATATATTTATAAACGGTTTCCCATTTTAATCCTGTAGGATAGCCGGCACCACCTCGTCCACGAATGCGGCTATGTTTTATTTCGGCAATTACATCTTCCGAACTCATTTCAAATAATACTTTATCTAAAGCTTTATATCCATCATGCACCAAATAATCTTCTAATTTTTCGGGATTAATATCTCCACAATTTTTGAGCGTTATTTTTAGTTGCTTTTTGAAAAAGGGATCTTCTTGTGCATTGATAAAAGGTTTTGTTCTGAAATTAGCAAATAACAACATTTCTTCAATTGGCCTTTTATCGATAATTTGATTTTGTACTATTGAAGCAATATTGGAACAATCTACTTTTTGATAAATAGTATGGTTGGGTTCAAACTTTATAAGTGGACCTTGATTACAAGGGCCCATACATCCGGTTGGAACTATTTCAATTTCATTTTCTAATTCTCTTTGTTTAATTTCTTCTTGTAGTTTTTTTAAAACTTCTTCCGAGCCCGAAGAAATGCAACCGGCACCACAACAAACATGTATTTTATATTTGTATTTATTATTTTCTTCTTTTGCTTTTTCAGCGTAAATAATTGTTTGTAAATCTTTTCTGTTCATTATTTACCAATTTTAGCGTTGATTTTCGAAACAATTTCTGTAGCATTTACTTTTGCTTGCACTTCATTATCTAATACTACGGCTGGGGCCAAACCACAAGCACCAATGCATCTTGCCACTTGAATACCTAATTTATTATTAGGCGTAACTTCTCCGGGTTTAAGTTGAAAGTGTTTTTCAATTTCATTTAAAATTTGTTGTGCACCTTTTACATAACATGCTGTTCCGGTACAAACTAAACAGGTATGTTCTCCTTTTGATTTTAGTGAAAAAAAATGGTAAAAACTTACTGTTGAAAAAACTCTGGAAGGAGGTAAGTGCAATTCTTTGCTTATGTGTTGCAGAATAGTTAATGGTAGGTAGCCATAAGCATTTTGAGCTGTATGAAGCACTTCTATTAATGCATCGGCTTTATAATTTTCTTTTTTTATTTTGGCGTTAATAAGTTTTAAGCGAGGATCTATTTTGGGTATTGTAGCGGTTAGTTCAGTGGTATCATTTTTCATAAATAGGCTTTAAAAGTGAGGCATAGTAATAGAAAAATTTTAAACCATTTTGTGATGTAAAATTATACTGCATTTAAAGCCTTAAACAATGACAATAGTCAGCAAATGCGACTTATGTTACAAAAAGAAATTAATAGTTAAACATTGAATTGACATAATAAAAAAAGCCTTTTCAATTTTTTTGAAAAGGCTTCTGGTTGTAAAGTATTGCTTTTTATAATTTAGCTATTAGTTCTTTAGCCATTCTAATATAATCTTGATTTTTTTGTTCTGTTGCTAATGCAATAACTTTTTCTGCATCGGCTTTTGCATCAACTTTATTGCCTTGTTCTTTTTCAATTTTAGCTTTTAATAAAAATATCCAATAAGCTTTGGCATTGGCATTGGCAGCTTTAGTAGCATTAGATAATGCTTCGTTTAAATTTTTATCCCATTCAAAATAAAAATTTGCTGCAGCGTAATACACATTAGGCGAAACATTATCGGCCGATAATGCTTTTTTAATTGAGTTGCTAATTCTTTCTTTGATATTAGTAGTAATAGGCACTTTAACGGTAGTGTTGCCCCATATTAATTCTAATTCGCAGCTTTCGGGTTTAATATTAGCAATTTGCATGGTAAATGTTTCGGTAGCTTCTTTTGATTTTTCTGATGGTACAGTTACTCGAAATACATCATCGTTTTCGACATATTCTGTTCCCCATTTACTTGCGTCTTTATTAAGAATAATAGTCCATGTTGTTTTACCCGGAATGGTATACAATGCGTAAGTGCCGCTATCTAAATTTTTACCACCAAATGTTACTTCATCGGTAAATTTTATTTTTGTAGCAGCATTAGCGCCGGTTCTCCATACTTTTCCTAATGGAGCTAATTCGCTATTGTCTTTAAAAACAGTTCTTCCTTTTAATGATGGACGAGAATATACCAATTCTATTTTTCCTAAGCCAAAATCTTGCGTAATAGATTGGGTTGGGCTTGGAGCAGGCATTTTAATTTGAGCCTGAAGAGAAAAACTACCAACAGTTAATGCAACTAAAAGCATTTGTTTCATACGTAAATTATTTTGAGATACAAACCTATAACAACATTTTAGTTACACCAATGTTTTATGAGGAACGGAAAAAATATTTTATTTTTTAAATGCCGGATGAAATTGTTGCAGTGTTGTTCGCAAAAAATCTCTATCCAGATGCGTATAAATTTCTGTAGTAGTAATACTTTCGTGCCCCAACATTTCTTGCACTGCTCTTAAATCGGCCCCACCTTCTATTAAGTGTGTAGCAAAAGAATGACGGAAAGTATGTGGTGAAATATTTTTAGTAATGCCGGCTTTAGAAACTACATCTTTAATAATGTAAAAAATCATTATTCTCGATAAATTTTTTCCATGTTTATTTAAGAATAAAATGTCTTCGAAACCATTTTGAATAGGTTGATGTACGCGAATATTTTGTTTGTATATATTAACATATTTAATTGCATCTGTGCCAATAGGTATTAATCTCTCTTTATTTCCTTTGCCTATCACTCTAATAAATCCTACATCTGTATATAAACAACTTATTTTTAAATTTATCACTTCACTAACGCGTAAACCACAGCTATACATGGTTTCTAATATGGCTCTATTTCTTCCTCCATCCGGCTTGCTTACATCTATTTGTGCAATAATATTTTCAATTTCGTGAAAAGATAAAACATCGGGTAATTTTCTTTTTGTTTTAGGCACATCCAATAAAGCCGAGGGGTCTGCAGTAATAATTTGTTCTATTAAACAATATTTATAAAAACTTCTTATTCCCGAAATAATTCTTGCTTGCGAGGTAGCAATTAGTCCTAATTCGCCTATCCATTGTACAAAGCGTTGCAAATCGGTTAATACAATTTCGTTGGGTGCTTTAATATTATTTTCGTGTTGTAGAAATTGAGTAAGTTTATCAATATCTCGCATGTATCCCTCAACCGAGTTTTCACTAAGCGATTTTTCTAATTGTAGCCATGCTTTAAACCCTTTTTTATAACTGTTCCACATTTGTTGTATTTTCTATAGATATTTATAAGTGGATAATTTTAGTGAATATTTTTTACACTTATATTTTTTCATTTCGTTTATATTCGTTTTTTCAGTGCCAATATTACATTATCTATATTCAATTTAAAACAAAAATGCTACCAATTAATATTCGTTCTTTTAAACAAAAAGTAAGGCATCATCAAAAAGCGTTTAAAAAATATTTAAGTAAGTTAGAAAAAAATCCGCCGAAAGGATTACATAAAAAAATTGAGTTAATTGATGCTGAGGTATGGAAAGAAACAGATTGTTTAAGTTGTGCCAATTGCTGTAAAACTATGACTCCTACTTTTACAACAAAAGATATGAAACGAATTGCTGATTATTTGAACATGACGGTACAAGAATTTAAAGATACTTGGCTGTATTATGATAAAAAAGATAAGGATTGGATGAATAAAAAACAACCTTGTCAATTTTTAAATACTAAAACAAATATGTGTAATATTTATGCGGTTAGGCCGGCCGATTGTGCAGGTTTTCCTCATTTAACAAAAAAGAAAGTGGTAGATTATATTCATGTTCATCAGCAAAATATTGCCTATTGCCCGGCTACTTATAAAATGGTAGAAAAAATGATGAGTAGTATTCAATAAAATGTAACTAATTGTGTAATCAAAAAAATGAAGCATGAAAAAAATAATTTCTTTTGCGTTTTTTATTGCAATATCATTTCAGCTTTTTTCTCAAAAAAATAGTAAACAAGAATACTATCTTATTAAAATATATCATTGCAGTGATGTACGTCAAATTAAAAGCATTGAAGAATATGTTGGTAAAGAACTTATTCCTTTTTTGCATCGCTTGCAAGTAGAGCGAGTTGGTGTATTTATGCCTATTGATAACGATACACTACACGATAAAAAATTATATGTGTGGATGCCGCTTGCACAACTTGACATATTGGAAAATATTGAAAAAAGCTTTGCAGCAATTAGTCCTTTTAGCAGCAATGCATTGGTGCATCTCGATAGTAATTACAATAAAGCACCTTATGATAGAATAGAAACTATGCTAACTATTGCTTTTAGTTATATGCCGCATTATGTTTTACATACTACTATTACTAAATCGGTTGATAATATTTATGAGTGGAGAAGTTATGAAAGCACAACGGAAAACTTGCATTTGCGTAAAGTGGATATGTTTAATAAAGGAGGAGAAATCAACTTATTTAAAAAACTACATTTTAATGCCGCATTTTATTCTCGTGTAATTGTTGGAGCAAGAATGCCTAATTTGATATATATGACACGTTTTCAAAACAAAGCAGATAGAGATGCTCATTGGAGCGTATTTGGAAATGATCCTGAATGGAAAAGAATATCCGCTTTGCCACAATATGCCAATGCAATTAATAAGTTGGATATTACGCTACTACATGCATCTGTATATAGCGAGTTATAATAAAAAGTGAGTTAAAAATAAACATCTTCAATAAATAAAATTTCGGAGGCAACAGTATTTTTTAATGTAATTGCTATTACATCAAACACAATATTTTTCCATTCTATATGCCGGTGTAAATATTCAGATGCTGCATTTTTTAATGCATTCATTTTGGTTTCGTTAATACTTTCTTCCGGTTTACCAAAACGTTCATTGGTTCTTGTTTTTACTTCAATAAAATGCAATAAATTACCTTTAGAAGCTATAATATCTATTTCCCAATATTTATATCTCCAATTTCGTTCTATAATTGTAAATCCATGCAGTAAAAGATAGTCTGTTGCAATATTTTCTCCTTTAATGCCTGTATCTTTATTGTGCTTATTGTGATGTTGCATTATAAAATATATATGGTATGAATTTACAACGTAAGATTTATAAATTGAAAGGTAAAATACAGCATTATGCTTGGGGTGGATATAATTATATTCCCGATTTGCTTGCAATGAAAAGCGATTTATCTCAGCCTTATGCTGAATATTGGATGGGAGCACATCCATCGGCATCTTC
>JAKAJX010000220.1 GCA_021824855.1 Bacteroidota bacterium
AGAACACTTGCATCGCTATACGATTTAATACCTTCTATTAAAGAACCAAGAGCCAGAAAAAAAGTTGGTGAATGGAATAAAGGAATGATTATAGTTAAACCCGATGGTAATATTGAACATTGGCTTAATGGATGGAAAATGCTCGACTATAGAAGGGGCTCGCAATATTATTATGCCTTAGTTGCCAAAAGTAAATTTGCACATTGGCCGAATTTTGGAATGGCAGAAAAAGGACATATTTTACTTCAAGATCATGGCAACAATGTTTCTTTTCGAAGCATAAAAATTATTGAATTACCCTAATTAATTATTGCTTGTAAGGTGCAGCATCACAAATATTTATTCAAAACATATTTATGAAAAAATCGCGTAGAACATTTATTAAACAATCGGCCTTGGCAAGTGCCGGTATTGTTTTATCGAAAGTGGGATTTTCTGCAAGTAGTTATAACAGAATAATGGGGGCAAACGACAGAGTAAGAATGGGCGTAATAGGTTTTTCGGATAGGTTTAAATTTTCGCATGTTCCTGCATTTTTAAACCATTACAAAGAATTAAATTTTGACATAGCAGCTGTTTCAGATATATGGAAAAAAAGAAGAGAAGAAGGAGTAGCATTTCTAAAAAATACTATGCAACACGCTATTGCAGGATATAGAAATAATGAAGAATTATATAAATCCAAATCGGTTGATGCTGTATTTATAAGTACCGCCGATTTTCAGCATGCATTACACGCAATTGAGGCAGTAAAAGCAGGATGTGATGCCTATGTAGAAAAGCCTTTTGCAGAAACAATGGAAGACAATAGAAATGCACTTAAAGTTATTAAATCATCGGATAGAATTATTCAAATAGGCTCTCAAAGAAGAAGTGGTAATAATTATAAAGCAGCTGCCAACTTTATTCAATCGGGCAAATTTGGAAATATTACCATGGTTGAACTTACTTGGAATGTAAATCAACCGGAACGTTGGCGTAGACCGGCTTTAGTAGCACAGTTAAAAGAAGAAGATACCGATTGGAAAAGGTTTTTAATGAATAGACCTTATGAAAATTTTGATCCAAGAAAATATTTAGAATATCGTTTATTCTGGCCATACTCATCGGGTATGCCCGGTCAATGGATGAGCCATCAAATTGATACAGTTCATTGGTTTACTAATTTACAACATCCCCTGTCGGTAGTAGCTAACGGTGGCGTATATATGTGGAAAGATGGCCGTAAAAATTGGGATACTACCACAGCAGTTTTTGAATATGGCAATGAAATAAATAACAACAAATTTCAGGTAGTTTTTTCTTCTCGCATGCATAATGGCGAAGAGCATCCTTCGGAAATATATTATTCGAATGGAGGTGAACTAAATTTAATTACTAATACTATTTCGCCAAAAGGCGGCTTACAACTCACCGATGCCGCAGCAATGAATATGAAAGCCAACTTACTTCCATTGATTAAACTATCCGACATTGCAGAAAAAGTGGTAGCATCGGCTAATACGGGTGGAGATATTCTTACATCTAACCATATTAGAAATTTTATGGAATGCATACGCAGCCGTCAACAACCTAATGCACCGGTTGAAGCAGGCTATTATCATTCTATTGCAAATATTATGACCAATGCCGCAGTTCATACCGGATATAAAGCTACGTTTGACGAAACAACTCAAGAAGTATTAGTTAACGGTAAAGCATTTAAGTATTAGTTGCATTGCTTAAACCTTTGTAATGTATTATCGTCATAAGGCTTTGCTTAAACAAAACTTTATCGTGCACTTATTACAATCTATACATAAACCATTATTAATTACTTTGCTTTTACTTGTTGCTTTGAGAGGTTATACACAAAACAGCGACACTGCAACAACATCTTATTTCAAGACCCAATTGGGCTATTTATCTAATTCAATATATGATGGCAGAAAAGATTCTTTAGCAACTCCATACATTACTACATCAATTGGCTATTTCAATAAAAAAGGCTTTTATATAAATACAACATTGTACTATTTAGCTGCATCATACGCATCGAGAATTGATAATACCGATGTTGAATTGGGATATAATTTTACAATAAATAAAAAATTGAGTGGCTCTATTTCAACTAATAAAACTTTTTATAACACCAATAGCATTGCAGTAAATTCTGATATAAAAGGTAGTATCAACTCTGATATAACTTACGATGCATCGTTATTAACCCTTGAGGTTTCGGATGGCATATTGTTTTCATCTGCCAATCCAGATTACTATTTTACTGGAAATATATCGCATCTATTTAATTGGGGAACCGATGACGCTTTATGGAGTATTACACCATCTTTCATTGCCAACTTAAGCACCAGAAATTCTTTTGAGAGTTATTTAAGATTTAGGCAAACAAAAAACGGAAAGACAAAGCGACAAGTGGTAGATATACAAGACATACAATTAAACGATCCGAAAAAATTACAATTATTAAGTTACGAAATAGCTATCCCCTTCAACTTTGAATCAAAAAAATGGGGCTTTTTTATCACCCCATCTTATTCTTTAGCACAAAATGCCGCTTCCATTACAACTACTTCTACCATAATAAGAATTATCAATGGAGTTAGAACAATTCAACACACAACCAAAAAAACAACAGAAACAATAGGTAATAATTTTTATGCCGAGTTGGGTGTTTATATAAAACTATAACATCAATACATTGATACATAGTTTGAATAATAGTGTGATAAGAGTCACTTTTTTAGTTTTCAATTTATTTGAAATTTGAAAATTAATTTCGAAGCATGAGAAACTTTATTATAGTTAATAGATTATATATTGTTGGAATAGTGTTGGGCGGCATATTTGGCTTTTTTTATTGGAAGTTGGTAGGCTGCAGCAGTGGCACTTGTATGATTTCATCAAAACCACTAAACAGTACTGTTTACTTTGCTGTTATGGGAGCTTTGGTTTTAGGTATTTTTAAAAAAGAAAATAAGAAATAATATGTCAACTGAAATATTTTATGCAACTAATGTAAAATGTATGGGTTGCGTAAAAAGCATTAAAGAAGGATTAAGCAAATTAAAAGGTATTGTATCGGTTGAAGTAATATTAGAGGAAGGAAAAGTAACCGTAGTTTCGGAAAATGTAGAAAGAAATATTATATCTACCGAATTACACAATTTAGGATACCCTGAAAAAAAGAAAACAGTATTTTCATTTTTTAAATAATTATGGCAAATAATTTTACATCAATCATTCAATCAAACAACCCTGTTCTGGTAGATTTTTCGGCAGAATGGTGTGGACCATGTAAAATGATGGCTCCTATATTACAAGAACTAAAATTAGCAATTGGCGATAAAGCAAAAATTATTAAAATAGATGTAGATAAAAGTCCTCAAACAGCAAGCTATTATAATATTCAAAGTGTACCCACTTTAATTTTATTTAAACAAGGAGAAATTAAATGGCGACAAAGTGGTGTTGTAAAAGCCAATCAATTGCAAAAAATTATTGAACAACATACCTAGCTTTTACTTTAAGGTTTCTAACCTAAAGCTTGTTTATTAATTTAAACAAGCTTTTTTTGTAATAGCAATAGTTGAATTTATCAGAACATAATATATTATCACACCAAAAAAAACCTGTTATAAATCAACTTTCATTCTGATAAAAATCATAACCCTATGTAACCCATATCACGAACACCCCCTATTGGCAAAATTTAATTTTGTGTTATAAAAATTATTGTTATGACAACCACTGTTATTGTAGGCGGAAACTTTGCAGGATTAACTGCAGCATTAGAATTAAAACGCAAAGGAGGTAAAGATCATAAAGTTATTGTGATAGATAAAAGTCCGGTTTTTTTATTCATGCCATCGCTTATTTGGATTCCTTTTCGCAGAAGAGAAATGAAAGATATTACTGTTCCTAAAGCAGAAATTTTTAATAAAAATGGAGTAGATTTTGTTTTAGCCGAAGCGTTAGAAGTAAATCCACATACACAAATTCTAAAAACTACATCAGGAAATTATTCTTACGATCATTTAGTAATCGCTACCGGACCAAAAGTAAAATACGATGTTGCCCCGGGAGTGGAAGAATTTGCACATTATATTGGCACACCAAATGGCGCTATGAAAATAAGAAAAGCATTAGATGAGTTTAAGTTAAATCCTGGTCCGGTAGTAATTGGTGCTACACAAAGTGCAGGTTGCATGGGTGCCGGATATGAATTTCTTTTCAACTTTGAAAAATGGTGCCGCGAAAATAAAATTCGTGATAAAGTAGACATACATTGGATTACTCCGGAAACATTTTTAGGACATTTTGGTATTGATGGTATGGTGGGTGCTCAAACATTATTTAAAACTTTCTTCAAATTATTTAAGATGAAAGTACATACCGAAGTGGGCGTTGAAAAAATGGATGCCAATAATGTATACCTAACAAATGGAACTGTTTTACCCTATAAGTTTAACATGCTAATGCCGCCTTTTATAGGTGTAGATTTTGTAACAAAGAGCACCGAATTACATACTACACCTGCGGGATATATACCGGTTGGAGATGATTATCGTCACGTAGAATATCCCAATATCTGGTCTGCAGGTTTAGCAGTTAACTTTTCACTTCCATGGAAACCGGGCAATGTACCATTTGCCGCACCTAAAACTGGTTACCCCAGCGATGTAACCGGAAAAATTGTTGCAGAAAATATTATTCGAGTTACACAAGGAAAAACTAAACTTATCCATAAAGGTTGGGGCAAAATTCCGGCTTTATGTATAATGGATGCGGGAAAGAAGGAAGTAATTATTGTAGCCAACCACTTATTTAAACCAAGAGCTTTTGCAATTATGCTTCCTAACTTATTTTACGACTTTGGCAAAGTATTATTTGAAAAATATTTTTTATGGAAAACACGTAAAGGTTATTCTCAATTACCTTAACACCAATTGAATAAAAAATAACCAAAAAAATGATACTAAAAAGGTATCATTTTTTATTTATCGCTATTCCAAATTTGCGTGTGCACATAAGGTAACAAATGTTACGCTCAATCAATTTATCTTGAGCTTTCTTTGCATCATAAAAAAACTAAACAATGAAATATATTATAATTGGAGGTGTTGCAGGTGGAGCAAGTACCGCAGCCAGATTAAGAAGATTAGATGAACATGCCGAAATTATTTTAATTGAAAAAGGTGCTTATATTTCTTATGCCAATTGTGGTTTACCTTATTACATTGG
>JAKAJX010000240.1:0-4388 GCA_021824855.1 Bacteroidota bacterium
GCAGGACTTAACATTCCGCCATGAAGCATGTTGTTATTGGTTTTCATCCAAGCAGGAGGGCTCCATGGACTAACAAATAGCGTAAGTTTACCGCCGGCTGCTGCTATTGCTTGTTTAATAAAAGGAATGCGATAGGTTAAATCGGGCTTAACATTAAATGTTTTTAAAGCAGTATCATTATCTGCAACATAGCTGTATGAGTGGCTTGAAAAATCGCAACTATTTATATGTGTTCTGGCAATAGAGTATCCAATACCTTTTTCTTTATCGTAATAAGCTTGTAATAACTCTTTTTGTTCTTTGGGTTGTAGTTTAGCAAAAGTTTCGGCGGCAGCATCGGTTAAAGCACCTCCAATACCTACAATAGTTTGAAAGGTTTTAGAC
Organism: Bacteroidota bacterium; assembly: GCA_021824855.1. Lineage (GTDB taxonomy): Bacteria > Bacteroidota > Bacteroidia > Chitinophagales > Chitinophagaceae > JAKAJX01. The sequence continues at coordinate 385 of JAKAJX010000240.1, forward strand.
GTATCTATAAAAATACAAGGTTGTGTTTCTAACGGTTGCCCAAATGGAGCTAATTGCATGGTTTGTGAAGGCGATAATCTTAAATCGGTTTTGTCTGCAGTAACAAATGAATATATTTTTTTAGAAAATTTTTGTTGTGCAAAACTTTGAAAAGATATTATCCACAAAAAAAATAACAACCCTCTTTTCATACATAAAAATTTATTGGTTATAAAATGAATATAAAGTAAGTATATACGCTGCAGATCCATAGCCTATCATTGGCGTCATGCCAATATATTCGCCACTTTTTTTACGAATACAATTGCACCATGTATCATCCAATAAAAATTTTTTATCCTCATTTTCGTTAATATAGCTATACATTTCTGGAATAGTATTGTTATTGGCAGATGCTTGTAAGGTAACATAATTAAGCAAATCTTTGGCATCATTTTTTTGATTGAATAATAAGTGTGCCAATGCTTTTCGTAAATTAATAAACACCCATTCCTGATTTTCATACGGGTCATTGCTAATTAATCTTATATACCCGGGTCTTGCTCCTTTAATCCGAAGATGCTTATCGTATTCTTGGTTGTGCGAAATAAAAAGTTGTTTATCTGTTATTAATCCATCAGCAAAAATTTCATATACACCGGCATCATAATATTCATGGTCGGTGGTTAAAGTATCGTTAGCATTTCCTTTAATGTATTTTTTATTGCAAAGCAGGTTGTTTAAAATAGCCTGCTTAATATTTTCTGAAGCGTTATTGTATTTTGCAGATGGAAGATGATATTGTTTTTGTAATGAAGAAAATTTTTGTAATCCTCTTGCACAAACCCCCGACGTAAATGTGTATTGTTTGGTTAATTGTAAATGATGTTCCCACGGACCCGAATCGGCTTTTATTAAAGAATCTTTATCAATACAATGAATAATTACATTGGCTACTTTTTTAGTAATTACGTCATTCCATTTTTTGTAAAAAGCAATATCATGGCTTCGTTCAACGTAATCACAAAATGCAATTAAAAAAAGTCCAAAATCATCGTATTCAATATTGGGTCCGTACTCATTAAAATCGCATTCTTCTCTTCCGTTTCCAAAATATCTTGTTAATGAAATTTGGTAATCAATACCAGGTCCATAATCTTTCCCATCTGTATAAATATAATGTTTGAATTGGTTGGATGGTGCTTGTAACATAAACTCCAATCCTTTCTTTGCTTCTTTGTATAAACCCAATCTTGTCATGGCTTGTATGGCAAAACTTCCATCACGTACCCATGCTTCGTGCCATAATCCCGGATGTAGCGATGCTATAATTTGTCCATGCGAGTAGGGGAAAATTTCGGCATCGGATACTTGTGCCATTTTTAAGAAACTAATGGATTGTTCAACAACATGATGTTCTTGCTTGGTTAAATTTTTTGGTATAATACACGTTAGAAAAACTTTTCGCATGTAATGCAACTCATCATCTAACAAAGAATTTTTTGCGTGCATTAATTGTGTAATAGCTTTTTCTACAATAGTTGTATCGGTATGCAATGAATCGGTAAAGGAATACAAAAAATATTTTTCGTACAACCGGTTATTGTATTTGCGCATACAGGTTTTGCTAATACAATTACCCGTAATGCGAATGGGCAAATCTTCTAGTGGATTTTCGAGATGCTGTATATTATTTACAATGGTACCTGCTGCTGTTTGTGCAGTAAACGATACATTTTCAATTTCATTTTTTTGTCCGCGAATAGCAATATAAAAAACGGTATTGTTGTTAATGAACGATGAAAAATAATTAACCGTAAATTTTTGATACTGTGCTTGAATAATATGAGTATTTTGAAGATACTTTGTTGTAAGGGGTTTTTCAGTGCTATTGAGACAAATATTTCCTGCAAAAGGATGAACATATTTTCCTGAATCGTATAAAGCAAAAATATGCGGATAAACATAATCAATGCAATTTGTTTGCTGATTATACACTGCAACAATTAATCCGTTTGAGGTGGTAAACTTGAAATAAGATGGGGTTATATGGTACGCTGTATCTTGTGCAGATACTTGTATGCTACAACAAAGCAAACAGAACAAAACAGTAAATATTTTATTTTTCATATAGCTTTTTATGTATGCTCTAAAGTAGGTTTACCATATAAAAGTTCCCACTGCACCGGCATCTAATGTTGTGCTTGCTGTTTTTGAATTAAACTGTATGTTAAAAGATTGAGCACTATTACTATCATTCAATACTATTAAAATTTTTTTTCCATTGGGATTTTGAAATGCTACATTGGGTAATAAAGTAGGAATGTTAGATGCAATTCGCCATGCTCCGGGCATAACAAATTTCGACGCATGTCCAATAATATAATAAGAAACATTTCTGCTTACATTTTGGCTAATGGTTAAAGCTCCTAAGCAAGTAGTGCAACCACCTATTGTATGTGGCTGATAATTTGGATCGGAAGCTAAATTCCATTCTATTACATTTTTACTCCAATTTCTGGTAGCGCCAATAATTAATGTTTTTACATGCCAATCTAAATCGCCACTAAAATTGCTGGGTCCGCCAACCCATTGTTCGGTAAAATAAACATTCTTAGAAGGAAAACTATTATGTACGGTAGTTAATGCACTAATATCACCTGCATATAAATGAAAAGCAGATCCATCAACAAATGTAGCAGCAAGGCTATCGTTTAAAATAGTTATCGGATAATCAGGTCTATCGGCATTATGGTCGTACGCAATAATTTTTGTTTTAATTCCGGCAGACTGAAATGCTGGTCCTAAGCTATATTTAATAAAATCTCTTTCTTCAGTTGCTTGCATTACCATACTTGGATTATTGCCACCATACAGCGGTTCATTTTGTGGAGTAATTGCAGTAATAAATATTCCATTTGCTTGCATAGTTTGAATGTATTTTACTAAATACTTTGCATAGGTATTGTAATAGGCAGGTAACAAACTTCCGCCTATTGAACTATTATTACTTTTCATCCAGGTAGGTGGAGACCATGGCGTTGCTAAAATTTTGATTGAAGGATTTAAAGCAATAATTTTTTGTAAAATGGGAATTACCTCTTTATCTCCGGCAGTAATATTGAATTTACTTAAGGTGGTATCTCCAATAATATCATCATACGAAAAAACATTGGCACTTAAATCCGATGCACCTACACTAATTCGTAAATAGTTGATACCAATAAATGTACTATCAGTAGTAAATAATTCTTTTAGTAATGCATCTTTTGCAGGTTCGGCTAATGAATTTATTAAATAAGCACTGCCACCGGTTAGTGCAAAACCAAATCCATCTATCGTTTGATACGTTTGGGTAGAATCAACAATAATTGTTGGATTAGAATTGCCGGCAGAGTTAAAAGTCAATGCGGTAGTTTGTTTTTGCAATAAACTACTTTTATTGGCAGTGGTTAGCCAAAAATCGATAGTTGATTGTACAGAAGGAATTACCGGTTTTGTAGTATCAGCAGTAGATGCTTTTGTGCAATTATTAAAACTAATAGTTACAATTAGAAAAAATAATATATTTTTTAAAGAACGGTCAATAAATTTTTTCATTATCACGATTTTTTATTTATAGGATAAACCAATAAGCAACTAAGATTTGAATTTATATTTTTTCATTTCAACAATTAAGTACTTAAAAAGTAGCAATATGATTTCTTGTGATTGCATAATTGATGCAAGTAGAAATATTGTAGAAAGAAAAATTTTGGCATTAAACCTTATATATTCAATAGCATAAAGTTATAGAAATTAATAAACCTAAATTTTTGATAGATAGCAAAAAAAGATGGGGATGAAAAATATTCAACTGTATATAATAATCGTAGAATTATTGAGGAGATGAAAGTATAAAAACTAAAAAAGTCACATAACTTTTCAGTTACATGACTTTTAGTCGGGAAGACAGGATTCGAACCTGCGACCCCCTGGTCCCAAACCAGGTGCGCTACCGGCCTGCGCTACTTCCCGAAAGAATT
>JAKAJX010000240.1:4398-5201 GCA_021824855.1 Bacteroidota bacterium
GGGATTCGAACCCTCGGTACGGCTTTAAGACCGTACGACGGTTTAGCAAACCGTTGATTTCAGCCACTCATCCACCTCACCAGGCTGAAGTAAGCCAAAACGTTTTCCTTATTAAAGGGCTGCAAAAATAGGGAGACGATATGTAAAATCCTAAAAAAGAAAAATCTAAATTCTAAAAAATATAAATCATCTCAGAATTTAGATTTTAAAATGGTAATTAATAGAGATTACATGGCAGCTAATTGAACCTTTTGTGTTAGCTCCATAACGTTTTCTCTAAAAATAGAATCGGTATCCATTAAGTCTTTTACGGTTTGGCAAGAATGAATTACTGTTGTATGATCTCTTCCGCCAAAATGTTCTCCAATAGTTTTTAAAGAGTTTTTGGTAAATGCCTTCGCTAAGTACATGGTAATTTGTCGGGCTTGTACAATTTCTCTTTTTCTTGTTTTATGTAATAATTTTTCATACGGTACTGCAAAATATTCGCATACCATTTTCTGAATCGCTTCTATCGTAATTTCTTTACTGCTTGTTTTAACAAAATTTCTTAATACTTTTTTGGCAAGTTCTATGTCAATATCTTTTTTATTTAAAGATGATTGTGCTAATAAAGAAATTAGTGCTCCTTCCAATTCACGAACGTTGGTATTAATATTATAGGCAACATATTTTACCACTTCTTTACTCATATCCAAACCATCATTTTTCATTTTTCGTTCTAAAATTTCAATTCTGGTTTCGTAATCGGGTAGTTGAAGGTCGGCACTTAATCCCCAACGAAAGCGGCTCAATAATCTTTC
>JAKAJX010000104.1 GCA_021824855.1 Bacteroidota bacterium
CTAAGGGAAATGTGCAAATTGGATTAGGTATTAAATTGCCAACAGGTAATTATAATTATCAAGATTATTTTCATGTAACAACAGATTCTGTGCGACTAGGCCCTGTTGATCAATCTATTCAATTGGGTGATGGCGGCACAGGAATAACTTTTGAATTGAATTCATTTTATAACATATCTCATACTATCAGTTTATATCAAAACTTTTATTATTTAAGTAATCCTCGCGAACAAAATGGTATTTCAACCACACGCGGAGGTACTGCTTCTGCATTATCCATAAAAAATGGAAGTAGTGTTATGAGCGTTCCCGATCAAGTTATGTTAAGAGGTGGTTTAAATGCAACTATTAAAAAATTTATTTATTCTTTAGGAATACGTTACGAAGCAATACCTGTAACAGATTTAGTGGGCGGTAGTGGTGGATTTAGAAGACCAGGATATATTATTTCAGCCGAACCCGGATTTATTTATAACACAAAAAAAGTAAACTATTATGCTTTTGCTCCGGTTGCTTTAATACGCAGCAGAACGCAAAGTATACCAGATAAAATAACAACTGCTTTAACAGGCAAATACACACAAGGCGATGCAGCATTTGCAGATTATTCTATTACTATTGGATGTAGTATAAACCTATAAATGCATTTGGCTGCTGTAGCATAAGGAGAGTTTAAATAATGAAACTGAATATTTATTTTTTGCTATTGGTAGTGTTTTTTACCAATCAACTTAAAGCACAATTGTCGATAGAATTGACAGATACTATTATAGCTAAACATACCGATAGTATTTCAGTATTTACTGATTTAAAAAATACGGTGAGATATTTATCAGACATCAATGGTGTAACCATTAATGCCGGTAAAAAGACGAATCTTATTGATGTAAATAAATTAAATGCCAATCTTTCTCAAGTAGTAGCCCGTCAAATTTTTGCAAAAGCACCGGGAATAACTTTTTGGGATATGGATGGTGCCGGAACCCAAATAAATGTTGGCTCTCGCGGAACCGATTCTCATCGGTCTATTGAAATGAATATGCGGCAAAATGGTTATAATACCAATTCAGATATTTTTGGTTACCCCGAAAATCATTATACACCTCCAATGCAAGCCATTCAATCTATTGAATTAATACGCGGATCGGCTGCATTGCAATATGGTAGCCAATATGGCGGCATGTTAAATCTTGTAATGAAAGATCCGGATAGTACAAAACCTATTGCAGTAACAACTGAACAAACTGTAGGCTCTAACAATTTATACAACTCTTATACATCGCTTAGCGGAACAAAAAATAAGCTTAGCTATTTTTCTTATTTTGATTACAGACATGGCGATGGTTGGCGACCGGATGCAGCCTTTAATTATCATGCTTATTACTTTAATGTAAAATATGCTATCAGTGATAGAGCAAGTATTGCATTGCAATTTTCGAGAATGGATTATGTGCAACAAATTGCCGGCGGATTAACCGATGCTCAATTCAATCAAAATGCAAAACAATCAACCCGATCAAGAAATTATTTTAATCCCGAAATAAATATTCCTGCCATCATATTTAAATATCAATTATCAAATCAAACACAGTTACAAGTAATTTCTAATGCATTATTTGGGCAAAGAAATAGTGTGCAATTTATTAATGCCCCCAATATTGCCGATACCATTAATACAAGCTTGGGCACTTATAATCCGCGGCAGGTTGATAGAGATTATTATAGTGCTTTTACAACAGAAGCAAGAATATTGCATCAATATCATTTTTTGCATAAAACATCTTCTCTTGCTGCAGGTATAAGAATATTTGAAGAAACTACTTTACGAAAACAAAAAGGAGTAGGTACAGCCGGAAATAATTTTGATTTAACACTTATTCAACCGTATGCTATCAATCTTAAATTTAAAACAAAAAATTATGCAGCATTTGCCGAAAATATTTTTCAAGTAAGTAAAAATTTTTCCATTACTCCCGGTGTACGATGGGAAGTAATTAATACGAATATGAGTGGCGTTATTTTTACCAATTATCCCATACAATATACGGCAAATAGAAATTTTATTTTAGCAGGAACAGGGTTACAATATTCGCTTAAGAATAAAAGTCAGTTTTACGGGAATATATCTCAAGAGTATCGGCCATATTTATATGCCAATGTTACTCCGGCAGATAGATTAGATATTATAGACCCCAATCTAAAAGACAGTAAAGGATATGATATTGATTTAGGATATAGAAATTGTTTTGGTAATATTTTTCAATTCGATATAAGTGCATTTTATGTGTTTTATGGAAATAGAGCAGGACTAATAACAAAACAAAATGCCAATGGAACCAATTATCTTTTTACAACAAATATTGGCGATGCAGTGTCAAAAGGAGTTGAAGCGTATACCGAAGTATCTTTAGCAAAATGGTTAAATTTAAATAAACGATATACCGATATTAGAATATACAACTCACTCGCTTATACCGATGCCCGATATACCAATGCACAAGTAAGTGAATTAGGTACAAATGTTAGCTTAAACGGCAATAGAGTAGAAAGTGTACCACTTTGGAATAATAAAGCAGGTATTCAATTACAACTAAAATCTTTCTTTACCGGGTTACAAGTTACTTATGTTAGTAAAAGTTATAACGATGCATTTAATACAGTGTACAGCAGTAATGGTGTAACGGGTATTATTCCTGAATATGTGGTATACGATTGGTCGGTTGGATATTCGTTCAGAAAAGCGTATCGTATCGAGGGCGGAATTAATAATTTATTCGATGAAAAATATTTTGGAAGAAGAATTACTTTTTATCCGGGACCGGGCATATTGCCTGCCGATGGAAGAACATTTTATATAACAGTAAAACTGAAAGTTTAAAATAATTCAATGCAGCAATAGTTGCGTTGTTAAGTTTAGTTTTTGATTACAATTGTTAGGTTAAGTAAAGCCGGGTAATTCCTTACCTGGCTTTTTTATTTTGCTTCTAAAATGGCAAATGAATAAGGTTCTAAAATTAAATATTCATTATCGTTGCCTACTACATATTCTTTGTTTGCAAAGTGATCAAATACTGTAGAAGGTTTTAATCCTATTTCTTTAAATGCATACCAAGTTATATACGAAGCTTTGTTTTTAAAATTGAATAAACAAAATATGTGTTGTTCGCCATAACTTCTTATATATCCTGCAACATGAATATTATATGGGGTTATCCATCGTATGTTTTTATAATCGGCCAATGCAGTTAATTTTTTTCTGATGGAAATTAGTTTTTGTGTGGCCGAAAAAATTCTTTGTTCAATGCTACCTTCTTTAGTGATATTTTTATTTTTTTCCCAATTAATTATGGGGCGATGCATCCAGCGGTTATCATAACTTTTTGCTTCATCGTTTAAATAAGAATAGTCGTTGGTATATCCCAATTCATCTCCATAAAAAATCATTGGAATGCCGCCCAAAAAAAAGCTATGTGCTTGCATCAAAATTATTTTGTTAATAGCTTCATCAATTGCCATATTATTTCCTTCGTTAATGGCTTTTTCTAAGCCGCATAACGATGCTAATGATCCACTAATTCTAGCATCTTGTGTTTTAGGATTTACAGAAAATAAAGCACCTTTAGCGGTGCTGCCTTCAAAAGTGCCGGAATAATATTCTTGCAAAAATTTTCTGTGATAGTATGGGTTATAGCCGGCTTGTTCAATCATATAATTATCATAGCCTAAGCCGATATCATCGTGGCAGCGAGTATAATTTATCCAAGTAGTGCCGAAAGGTTTTTGTAATATTTGGTGTTGTGCAGCCAGCATTACTCTTGTATCGGCTGTTGCTAATGCATCCCATTGCAATGCCATGTGAGTGGCATTATATGCTACATCACATTCTTTGGCAACATATAAATCGGTTCCAAAGTATTTTAGTATTTGTTTTGGGGCAACAATTGCTTCGCCTAATAAAGCCATACCCGGTGCTGCAACTTGCACGCATTGTTTAATTAATCGCAAAATACTATGTGCTTTGGGAAGGTTTTGGCAAGTGGTACCCAATTGTTTCCAAATAAAAGCCGGTGCATCAATACGTAAAACATCTACTCCTATATTGGCATAAAAGAAAATAGTATCGAGCATTTCTATAAATACTATTGGGTTGGTATAATTTAAATCCCATTGATAGCGATGGAAAACTGTCATTACCCATTTCTTGCATTCTTCATTCCATGTAAAATTTCCCGGAGCTGCTTCAGGAAATATTTCGGGCATTGTTTTATCAAATTCATCCGGAAATAATCTATCATCGAACATATAAAAATAGTCCTGATATTTTTTATTTCCTTGTTTTGCTTTTTTAGCCCATTCGTGGTGATGTGAAGTATGATTTAAAACAATGTCTAACATTAAATACATATTTTCGTTATGCATTTTTTGCTGTACTAATTGTAAATCGTTTAGTGTACCAAATCGGCTATCCACTTTTCTAAAATCCGAAACTGCATAGCCTCCATCACTTTCTCCGGCCGGGCTTTCGAAGATGGGCATTAAGTGTAAGAAGTTAACGCCTAATTTTTTAAAATAATCTAATTTATCGGATAAAGATGGCAGGTTATCGCAAAACCTATCAACATATAAACTCATTCCGGTTATTTCATTACTTAAAAACCAATTACCTTTTTGTTCTTTAATGGCATCTTTTTGTTTTAATACAGAAGACCGATGGTTATAGCCATTAATAATGGTTTGTAATAATTGTTCGAAAATTTCTTTCTTCTGCGGATGACTGCCATATAATTCTTCATACAAAGCTTGTATAGCAGTTGCATTGGCAATAAATCTGGTATAGAATGAATTGTCTTTTTCTTTGCAATCAATTTGCGGATTAGCTGCAAAAATTATTTGGTTGATGGATTGGTGTAAAGAATATTCGTACATAATATTTAATACTGTATGTATAAAAGAGAATTGTTTCGATTATTGAAAAATAGAATTGTTTAAGTGTTTAAAAGCTTCCATTGCACCTAAAAATTCGCAGGTTCTTGCTCCGGCTTTATTTCCATTTTCAATAATTTTTTTCCAGTCTGTTATACTCATTAAGTTGAT
>JAKAJX010000083.1 GCA_021824855.1 Bacteroidota bacterium
TAAATCCTTTATTTGATTACTACCATCACCAAAAGATTTAAACCAGCTAGACATTATGCTTGAAGAGCGATAAGACGCTAAATTAGCAGAATCTATTGGACCGCCATTATCCTGCGAAACAGGTGTTATGGGTACCAACAATTTATTGGCATCTAATGCAAAAGTAATTTTATTGCTTTCATCTAATACTTTAGTATAGGCAATACCTAAACCTAAATTGGCGGGAATATAATCTTTATTAGCTGCATCATTTGTATAGCCGATTTTAGATCCTAAATTGGTAAGCGTAATTCCCCAACTTAATCCTTCTCCACTTTTATCGGTATTATTTTGATACAAAGAAATATCTCCTGCAATTGCATGTCCTGCTTTATAACTTACGCCATTAACTGTACCATTAGCTAAAGCAGAATTAATGTATCGTAAGGCAACGCCGATAGATAATTTATCGGAAAGTTTTCTGGAATAACCAACATCAAAAGAATACTCATGCGGATTGTAGGCATTTAATAAATTACCTGCAAAATCGGTAAATTGAATATTGCCCAAACTAAAATATCGTAAAGAGGCAGATAAAGCTTGATCGTTATCTAATTTATAATATCCGGCCATACTAGCTAAATACACATCATTCAATCCTAAATCTTTTAACCAAGGTGTGTAAGTTGCTGCTAATGCACTATTAGATTTAGTAAAAGGAGTTTTAGCCAAATTCCAAAACGAAGAATTGGCATCGGGTGCAGTAGCAATGGCTGCATCGCCCATACCACCTGAACGTGCATCGGGCGAAATGCGTAAAAAAGGAACAGCAGTAGTAACTACATTTACAGTTGATTGAGCTTTTACTTCTTGAAAAAGAAATAACACTACTATTACTATAATACTACTTTTAAAAGAAAATTTTTTCATGTATATAATTTTTCTATACGCCTAAAAACACAATGTTGTTTTTAGTTAATTGTAATAAAAGATTAAACGTAGAAATCAGTTCATTCAATATATTTATAATAGTATTAATTTTTGTACAGCTTGGCAGCTACCATAAACCGATTGCACAATAATACGATAAAAATAAATACCATTTTTCAATTTATTGCCGGCATTTCCTCTGCCATTCCACTGTATTTGTGTACTTCGTGATCCTGCATCAATAAGTATATTTTTTTTACTGTATTGTAATTCTCCATTACTACTGTAGATTTCTACATTAACTGTTATAGGAATATTGGTTTGATTATGCTCAAAAGAAATAGTAGTGATATTGGAAAATGGGTTAGGATAATTAAATAATTTATCAATAGTAATTTGTTGTTGCTTAATTACCTTACAATGAATGGTTGCTTCAACCGAATTATTTGCCACGTTCCATACTTTTAAAGTAATTGTATGCCAGCCTTCTGTTAAAAAAGGCAATTGATAATGTATTGAACCAAACTGATAACTATTAATAGCTGCTTGATAATAATTATTTAGAATAATACTATTTTTTCGATCACCATCTATCATCAATTCAATATCGTGCCCAATACTTGTTCCAGAAGTATTAATACCCAAAGAATCGAACACATTGGCTAATAAAATAGGATGTTCATTTGTAATACCTCCATCTCTAAATAAACTATCATTGAGATAAAGTTGGATGGATGGATAAGAATTAACTGTTAAGGCATTATTATTACCCGTAATTGTTAAGGAGTTATAAACCCCTGTAGCATCGGTTTTGCCATCATTGGCATATAAACTTATTTTTCCATTGCCAGACTGATAGTTAATGTCTTTAGGCACCATAAAAGAAAAAGTAAATACACCATTTTTTATTGTGGCAGTGCCTTTATACAAAACATTGGTTTGCTGATAAAATTTAACAGGAAAACTTGCAGCATCATTCCCTAAAGTACTAATCTGTTGAGGTTTATCGAAAAATGTAATTTGCAAAACACCATTATACGAGGACAAAAAATTACCTGAAGCATCGGTTATTTTTCCGCCAAACTCGTATTTATTCAAAGCTTTAACCGAATCTTTTTCGCTTAATGGTTTTCCATTAATGGTGGTTAATATTATTTTGTTTTCAGGAAAAGCCAATTTCAGAGCAGGATCGCCAAGCAATGTAAATTTTCTATTATTCAATACATCGCTATAGGTTTGATAAGTATAATTTTTTGCCAATTGAACAGCCTGACCTAACGTATTATATTTACCACTATTATTAGGCTGTAATGCAATTTTTAAATAATTATCATTCATTATTTTATTACTTGCCGCAAAAACCGGTCGGGTGGTAGTCATTAAAGCAATTGCACCGGTAGAATCTCCGTATAATAAATTTCCTCCCAAAGAGTTTTTAGAGGGGTCATCGTAAGGTGCAAAATCGCAGGTAGCGGTAATAAATAATGGCAGCTTATCTGCATTGGCAAATTGCTGCAATTCGTTTTGTGTAAATATTGCTGAACCCGATAATTGCTGATATCCTCCATGCCCATTATAATTAAAAAATAAAACGCCGTTATTGATAGCATTAACAATAGCAGTATTTACAGAAGGAAATCGGGTACCGCTACTGCCACTAACCATTTTATACGCATCGTTATAAATTTTTTGTTGATTTAAAAAAGAATTAGCAGCTACAGCATCGGCCGATATAGCTTCTGCATCATTCAAATGCAAATTGTTATCTCCATTATCTGCAACAAAAACCGATTGATTACGCCACGATCCTAGACTAGAAGAAGCATAATAATGTATCAATTTATCTGTCATAATGGTTGCTTCAGAAATGGTTCTAGCAGGCAATCGGCCAATTCCAATATCAATTACTGATGGAGAAGAAAAATCGGCAATATTGTCTTTATCTTTTAATAATCCATAAAAATCATCTGAAGTATACGTGGTTAATGGATCTAAAGAGGCATCGCTTTCATAAGCGGGTATCCAATTGGTATTAACAGATAACCGATTTTTATAATCGTAAGAACCTGCTCCAAATAACAGCACATATTTTATAGCTGCAGCAGGAGTTGATTTATCGTAAAGCATTTTTATAAAATCACGTATAGCAGATGGATCGGATATTCCGGAAGAAAATTCATTATAAATTTCATTGGTAGTAATCACTGCAACAGAATAACCATCATGTTGTATATGAAAGTTGGCTAATCGATTGGCTTGCGATAAAAAGTTAGGATGCGTAATAATAATTAAATCTGCCGGAGCAATAGCATGCAAATCCTGATTAACTATTTTACCAATTATTACCGGTGCTAAAAAACCCGAATTATTAAAAGCAATGTATTCTCTTAATTCAGAAGTATTGTTATTAAATATTGTTTGATTATTGCTGAATAAAGTGGTTACCTGAATGGGATTTAACGAATTTGTAATATCCCAAACCAAGGTAGAGGAATTGGTATTATTAATGGTAAAGTTTGCCACATTTCCTGCACCAACCGATGCCATATCTCGAAATAACAATTGATTTTGATTGCCCATATCTAATTTTCTTCTGGCAAAGAACTCAAACCAGTTTAGCCAACCAGTAGCACCCTGTGCGGCAGATAAAAAATTAATAGTAATATTAGTAGGAGAAGTAGTTGCAGTGAATGTAGTAGATTGGGTAGAAGCAGTAGCATACGCATCTAAAAAATAACCCGATACAGAAGGCATACTTACTTGTTGCACTGTTTGTCCATTGATAACTGTAGTAAAATTAGCAAGGCTTGCAATAGAACGAGCAGCAAATGAAGTGGTAATATTACAAGGTTGAGAAAGTACTACATCTGATAAGTTGAGTGCAAAATTTTTAGTTTGATTAGCAGCAAAATCGTTTCCAAAAGCTTCTCCATACCATTCCTTACCGCTGCTTAAAAAATTAGTTATATCACTTTCATGAAAATATCTTTCATCATAAGTATTTACAGTAATAGTAGGATTTTGTATAGAGTTTTGAATGGCAATTCTCTTTCCTGTATTACCAATTGTAATGTAATAATAAACAGTATCGCTATATAAATTTTTCTGATGACTAAATTTTTTTTGAGCACTATCATACTTCCATTGATTTGTGCCCGAAGCATAAAATAAAAAGTAATCAGTATTATTAAAAATTCCATCGCCATCATCATACATGGCAATAGCATTTTCGGTTAAATCATCCAAACGAGGAATGGCATTATTTTCGGGTAACATTCCTCCCCCATTTCCAAATAATTGAATAGAGGCAGATGCAATATTATTAGAAGAAATTCCTAATTGATTCAAAAAATTAACATCTATTTTATACACTCCCGAACGAGTAACACCTATTTTATACCAATTGCCCGAAGCTAAAACCGAATGGGCTGTATAATTTCTTTGAGCATTTGCCGTTATAACTAATACAATTTCCAGTAATACTACCAAAAAGGGTTTAAATGTCATACGCCAATACATTATTAAAAGAAAATAATTTAAACTAAAGGAAGTAAATCTGGATTAATAATATAAAAATTTAAATAGAGGTTAAAATTAGCAATTTAGGTGCATAGATAATACAAGGTTGTAAATATGTAGCTTAAAAACTACTATATTCGCAATGCACAAACAATTTTACCCTTATTTTTTTATTGTTTAAGAAACTAAATTTTAACTCATGCAAGTACTTACGGGAGTAAGAAATTGTGTACTTCTTTTAGCCACAGCAGGTTCCATGGCTTCATGTAAATTCATGAAAAAAGATAAACATGAAAAATCGGCCGTTACAGGATGGAACTATAACGACAAAACCCAAGGAAACTTTTTTGTAGCTACACCAAAAGATATTAAGGCCGCACCCGGCTTAGTATTTGTGCAAGGAGGTACTTTTACAATGGGTGCCAATCAGGAAGATGTAATGAATGATTGGAATAATATTCCACGCCGTGTTACAGTTAACTCCTTTTTTATTGATAAAACAGAAGTTGCCAATGTACACTATCGAGAATATTTATACTGGTTAGAAAATGTATTTAGCGATCCACAATATGCTAAAGTATTAGAAAATGCACGACCAGATACCTTAGTTTGGAGAAGTGAA
>JAKAJX010000308.1 GCA_021824855.1 Bacteroidota bacterium
GCTGCAGATTTTGTATGGCAGCTTGCCCATATTCTGTTCGCTTATTTAATTGGTTTGAACCGGAGAAACCCAATATTGTAGAAACAACTCCTGCAGCTGAACATGTATTTCAAAGTAAAAAGGGTTGTGTAGAAAAATGCGATTTCTGTCCGCACATGGCAAGAGAAGGAAAATTACCTGCCTGTGTAACAGGATGTCCAATGAATGCAATTTGGTTTGGAGATGCCAATGAAGATGCAGTTACTTGTTACGATGGAACAACTACCAAACTATCGCAATTATTACAAGATGGTGCAGCCTATCGGTTTATGGAAGAATTAGGTACAGAGCCAAGTGTGTACTATTTGCCGCCAACTAACCGCAGCTACGATGCAAAAGAAATTAAAATAGAAAATGCCGAATAAAAAAACTAAAGAAATTCATTATGGAAAAGATAGATCAAGAAATAAAAAATAAAATTCAGGATGAATTATTAGCTACTGTTGGCAAACGCTATCGCAAAGAATCATTTTGGGTACCATTTCTTTCAATTATTTGCATTGGCGGTACAGTTGCATGGATTTTTCAACTTAGAAAAGGATTAGGAGTTACAGCCATGAGAGATTATGTTTCTTGGGGTTTGTACATTTCATTATTATTCTTTTTTGTTGGAATTAGTTTAATTGGTGCATTAGTATCATGTGTGTTACGTTTGTCCGGTGCAAAATGGCGTTTTCCACTTATCCGTATTGCAGAAGCCGTAACACTTTCGGCAATATTTTTTGCAGGGTTTATGCCCGTTTTAGATATGGGTCGCCCTGAACGTTTATACTACTTAATTACACATGGCCGAATTCAATCACCCATATTATGGGATGTAATGGCAATTGCCACCTACTTTGTTGGTAGCGTAATTTATTTCTACTTACCGTTGATTCCCGATTTGGCAACTATGCGTGATAAACTTACCGATGCTCCCAAATGGAGAAGAACTCTATGGAAATGGTTAGCCATGAATTGGACGGATTCTCTTATACAAAGAAAACTTTTAAAAAAGGGAATGTTTATTTTGTGTATAGTTATTTTACCCGTTGCCATATCGGTTCATACAATAAGTGCATGGTTAATTGCTTTTACTCTACGTCCGGGATGGAACTCAACTATCATGGGGCCTTACTTTGTTTTTGGTGCTCTTATGGCAGGTGCTGCTATTATGATATTAATAATAGCCCAACTACGCATTGGATACAGATTAGAAAAATATCTTACTGCGGTACATTTTAATCATTTAGGTAAAATATTATTGGCATTAACTGCTTTTTATTTATACTTAAATATTAATAAATATGGTGTACCTGCTTATAAAATGGCGAAGGATGAAAAGCCGGTATTAGAGGACTTGTTTTTTGGAAATAATTCAATTCTTTTCTGGTTTACACAAATTGTAGGAATAGTTATTCCAATTATTATACTTTCTATTAAAAAACTAAGAAATACTATACGTTGGGTGGTAACATCTTCCATATTGGTATTACTGGGTGCATTAATTAATAGGTATTTAATAGTTGTGCCCAGCATGTTGCATCCATTTGTACCAATAAGGCATGCACAGCCCGGTTTCGGCACTTATTATCCTACACTTACAGAATGGACAATCACTGCATCGTCATTAGCAGGCTTTTTATTACTTACTATTCTTCTATTTAAACCATTTCCGGTAATTACCATGTGGGAAGTAACAGAAGAATTAGAAAAACAAGGTGAAAAACCAATAGGAGTTGAAAATATTTTAACCACTCAAAATTCAGCTTATCATGCGAGTTAATCAAAAACATACCATCATTCTATTTCTTTTCTTTTTGGCAAATACTACGCTGTTTGCTCAAGACGAAAAAATAAGCGGAAATATTGTTTTGCAAATGGGAGCAAATGACAGTATGCACGTTGTAACAGCTACGCTTACCAATATTGCAACAAAACAACCGGTTAAAGCAGTTCAACTTACATTTTATGTTCAACGAACATTTGGATTAATGAAAGTAGCAGATGGAACTACGGATAGTACAGGTATTACATCGGCAGAATTTCCTTTAACAATACCACCGGGAGACCCATCAGGTAAAATAACCGTTGTTGCAAAAGTAGAAAATAGTGATGTAGTGAATGATACATCATTTAGTACACTCGCAACATCAAAAATTCCTTACCAACAGTCAAAAAAATTAGCGGCTTCAATAGCCGGCAGCAATGCTCCTTTATGGTTAATCATTGCATTTACTTTAACTGTAGGTACAGTATGGTTATTTTTTGCATACGTATTGTATTTAGTTTATCTCATTAAAAAAAGTGCAGTAAAATCTATTCACAACTAAAAAATAAAAAAAATGGAACATTTAAAAATCAACAAAAAAGCATTTACAATGGTGCTTGCCGTATTCTCGATTCTTACCCTTTCTTCGTTTTTAATTCAGCAACCATGGAAGGCTCCTGCCACTGCCGATAGTAAAAAAAGTGCAGTAGCATCTGATGCTTCTACCATTGCAGCAGGTAAAGAATTATATATTAAACATTGCCAATCTTGTCATGGTAAAAAAGGAAAAGGCGATGGTCCTTCTTCAAAAGATTTAGATATACCTGCAGGAGATTTTACAAAAGCATCCACTCAAAGCCAAAGTGATGGTGCACTTAATTGGAAAATAACCGAAGGAAGAAAACCAATGCCATCTTTTAAAAAGAAATTAAATGAAACTCAAGTATGGCAAGTAATTGCATTTATGAGAACGCTTAAATAAAAATATTTATGAAAAAGAAATTGATACTTTTTTCTGCAATAACACTATTGCTTCAACTATCGCTTTTTGCGCAACAATATAACGAACAATTTATAGATAGCTTAGTGCAAAGTGTTTCTCAAGCACAAGTAGCCAAAGGCACTAAATTCCTTTTAACAGGATATGTAACATCAACTGCAGAATTTACAAAAACAAAATCTTCACTTTCCGCTGTTGGATTGACGCCAATCTTATTATGGAAACCAAATGACAGAATACTGGTAGAAACAGAGTTTGAGACAGGATTTACAGGCAATGCAACCAACATGGAATTAGGTTATGCCGATGTTTCATTTTATGTGAATAAGTATTTAAGCATCCGAGCAGGTAAGTTCTTATCACCATTTGGAATTTTCCAAGATAGGTTACATCCTTCGTGGATTAATAAACTCCCCACATTTCCATTAGGTACAGGAGAAGATCAATATGGTATAGGACCAATTTCGGAAGTGGGAATTAATTTTAAAGGAGGCGCTCAACTTGGTGAATCTAAAATTAATTATAGCTTTTATGCAAGTAATAATGCCCAACTAATTACCGATCCAACTAATCCAATTGCTGAGGGCACATTAAGCTATGGTAATATGGATGTACAGAGTAAAAAATTAACTGTTGGTGGACGTGTAGGATTTTTACCTTTTTCTAACTCAACATTAGAATTAGGTGTTTCGTACAGAAATGGTTATGTTGGCGATACAAGTGCTGCTTATCAAAACGTTAATGCAAAACTATATGCCTTCGATTTGTCGTACGATAATCAGTTAGATTTTTTAAAGGGAGATGTTGATATAAAAGCTCAATATAATAAATCCGATGTTAGCAATGCTTGGTATATTGATCCCAGCAATCCTACAAGCGGTAATTTATATACCTATAACAATTCACGCAGCTCCTATTTTTTACAAGCTGCATATACCCCTTCTATGTTTCCTGGCAAATTCCTTAAAAAAACCCAATTGATTTTTCGATATGCAGGCTTTACGCCACCTACCAATGCTATTGGTTTAACCGATATGAAACAATATACGTATGGTATAGATTATTGGTTTAACTGGCGCACTGCATTAAAGTTTGCTTATCAAAGCCAGAAAGATAATAATGTATTTTTTGTTCAACTTGCCGTAGGCTTTTAAAACTATTTATATGAAACGAAATAAAATTATAGTTACATTATCTATATTAATCACTATTGGAGTGGTTGTAACCAGTTGTGTTTCTGCAAAAATTAATGATAAAACCGGATCACAACTATGGACTGAAAATTGCCGCAGATGTCATAATTCTCCACCCAGCTCTGCCTTTACTAATGTTCAATGGGAAGTGATAAATACACACATGAGAGAACGAGGATTACTTACAGATGTAGAGTATAAAAAAATTCTCGACTTCATGCAACAAGGAGACTAATCAACTTATATAATTCGATAAGTACAAAGGAATATTATATCGCTATTTTAAAAGAAAAGTATTTACATGGGCAACATAAATTTTTCGCAAAGTATCTTATAAAGAGAAACAGAATTTTATGAAACATACTACGCTTTATTTTTATTTATTACTGTTATTGTGTTTGCCAATATGGTCGGTTGCTCAACAACTAAATTCAAAAACAGATTCATTGATAAATAAAAATTCAAAAGAAACATCTTATGGCTCTGTAAGTACTTATTATAATAGTGATATAGTATTCTTAGGTAGAAAAAGTTCCATACAAGCCCCTTACTTTTCAACAATGGTTGGCTATTATCACAAATCGGGTGTATATGCCAACTTTGGGGTATCTTATTTAGCCTCATCGGCACAAAAAAGAATTGATTTATCTGCTTTTACTGTAGGATACAATCATTCAGAAAATTCTTTTAGTGCCGGTGTTAGTGCTACAAAATATTTTTTCAATAAAAATAGTTACACCATTGAATCGGCATTATCAACAACCATCAATGGTTATATTGATTATGATTTTGACATACTTGATGCACGAATTGATGCCAATGGATATTTTGGTACAACCACAGATTTTATTTCTTCCATTTCATTAAATAAACCCTTCTATATTAACGATTTTACAATTTTACCATCTGTTACTATGAATATTGGTACGCAGAACTACTTTGGTAATTATAGTAACAATTATAAGTTTATGGGAGGCACTTCGGGCGGCATGGGAGGCGGTGGTATGGGAGGCGGCAACCCAACTTCATCAATGATGGGTGGC
>JAKAJX010000197.1 GCA_021824855.1 Bacteroidota bacterium
GAAGGTAAAAGGAAAGAAAATTTTTTTACAACGAAACTTGGTTTATATTTTATTAAATAAACCTAAAGATTATTTAACTACAGCTAAAGACCCCGAAGGAAGAAAAACTGTTTACGATTTAGTAAAAGGTGCCACCAAAGAAAGAGTATATTCTGTTGGAAGATTAGATAGAAATACTACAGGCGTTTTATTATTAACCAACGATGGAGAATTAGCTCAAAAACTTACCCACCCCTCATTTGAAATTAAGAAAATTTATGAGGTTAAATTAGATAAACCTTTAACAAAAAGAGATTTTGATACTATCGCCAATGGTATAACGTTAGAAGATGGTTTTGTTAAAGCCGATGCTTTGGCTTTTATTGATGCAAAAGATAAAAGTATAGTAGGCATTGAAATTCATAGCGGAAGAAACAGAATTGTTCGCCGAATATTTGAACAGTTAGGATATGATGTTAGAAACCTTGATAGAGTGATGTTTGCCAACCTTACTAAAAAAAATGTAGAAAGGGGAAAATGGCGTATGCTGAATGAAAAAGAAGTACGCTTACTAAAATACATGAATCAATCTTTCACCAGAAAAAATAAATATGAAGCCGGAAATAATTTGGGAGACTGATTCTTTTATTGCTATAAATAAACCTTCCGGATTATTATCAATACCCGACCGAGAAGGGAAAGAAATTTCACTAAAACTATTATTAGAACAAAAGTTAGGTAAAATTTTTACGGTACACCGATTGGATAAAGACACCAGCGGTGTAATTGTTTTTGCCAAAAACGAAACCACGCATAAACAATTATCGCAATTATTTGAAGGAAGAGAAGTGGAAAAATATTATGTAGGTTTAGTACATGGCACTTTATTAGAAAGTGAAGGAACTATTGATGCAGCTATTATGGAAAATAGTATGAGAAAAGGTTCTATGATTACACACCAAAAAGGAAAACCTTCTATTACCGATTATAAATTATTAGAACCTTTTCGTACGTTTTCATGGGTGCAGTTTCAAATTCATACCGGACGTACGCATCAAATTCGAGTTCATTCCAAACATATTGGTCATAGTATTGCTTGCGATGAAGTTTATGGCGATGGAAAACCTATTTTATTATCGGCCATTAAAAGAAATTTTAAATTATCGAAATACGCCGAAGAAGAAAAACCAATATTATCAAGGCTTGCACTACATTCTTGGAAATTAAAATTTACCTTGAATAATGAAGTTGTTGAATTAGAAGCAGCAATACCTAAAGATTTAAGAGCTGTAATACAACAGTTAAGAAAATGGAAAGGATAATATAACGATGCCACATAAAAATGTGGCATCGCTTGTAAATGTTATTCATTCTTATATACAACACCTGCTTTCATTACAAATTTTACTTTACTCATTACAGAAATATCTTTCGAAGGATCTCCATCAACAGCAATTATATCGGCCCACTTACCTTTTTCAATAACGCCAATATTATCATTGCCAATTAAATCGGCGGCACTTAGTGTAGCGGCTTTAATACATTCTAAAGCAGGCATTCCGGCTTCATGCATATACACAAATTCCATCCAATTTTTTCCATGAGCATATACACCGGCATCTGTTCCAAATGCAATTTTAACGCCTGCTTTATAGGCTTTGGCAAAAGTATTTTGAATTACCGGACCTACTTCCATTGCTTTACGAGCAATTACTTCGGGGAAGAAACCCGGTTTTTTGGTAGCAGAATCTGCAACAGATTTTCCCGCAATAATAGTAGGCACTAAATAAGTACCATTTTTTTTCATTAGCTCCATCGTTTCTTCATCCATATAAGTTCCATGTTCAATAGAATTAACACCTGCCCTAACCGAACGCTTCATTCCTTCTGCTCCATGGCAATGAGAAGCCACTTTCATTCCATAATCTTTAGCTGTTTCAACAATAGTTCTAATTTCTTCTTCGGTAAATTGAGCACCGGCGCCATCTTTTTCCATACTTAATACGCCACCGGTTGCTGTTATTTTAATAAAATCACTTCCTTCTTTATAACGCAATCTTACAGCAGCTCTGCATTCATCGGTACCATTTGCAACATTGCTGTTTAAATTTTTATCGTGCATCAAATCATCACGCAAACCGTTAGTGGGATCTCCATGTCCACCGGTACTTGAAATAATTCTTCCGGCAGTAAAAACTCTTGGACCAATCACGATGCCTTTATTAATTGCATTACGCAATGAAATATTTACGCCTGAGCCGCCCAAATCTCTTACAGTGGTAAACCCTGCCAACAATGTTGTTTTAGCATATACGGTAGAAGCAAAAGCAATATCGGCCGAGTTTTCGGTAAATTCTTTTACAATTCTGTTAGCTCCAATTTGATCTTCTAAATGCGTATGACAGTCTATTAATCCGGGCATTACCGTTTGGTTTTTTAAATTAACCACTTTATCGCCTGCATTAGCGGTAATGTACCCATTTTCAATAGCAGTTATTTTGCCATTTTCAATAACAACAGAAACTTCTTTATTCATTTTTAATTGTCGCACATCTATTAATTCACCACAATGCAAAATGGTTTTTTGTGCAAAAGCAATTTGTGTAACAAATACAAACAGTAATAAAATATTTCTCATAAACGATGATGTTTTTTGAAAGATAAAGAATTATCTACTTTTACTTATAAAGAATATTAGCTGGCTTTATTATTTTTTTGATAAACGGATCTTGCCGTTTGAAGCGATTTTTTACCGTATTGATTTTTTACTGCATCAATGGCTTTATATAAATTAGCTTTTTTTGTTCCATCATCAAATAAATTTGCCTGAATGGCAGAATAAGTTAACTCGCTTAAACGCACGCCCAGTAAGCGTACCGGCATATTTTTTCGATAAAGCTGATGAAATAAATTTTTAGCTACAGCAATTAATTCATCATCTCTGCTTGTATCATTAATAGTAATTTGGCGAGAAGTGGTTTCGAAATTGGGATAGCGAATTTTTACGGCAACACATTTGCAGAGTTTATTTTCTTTCCGCAATTCATGTGCTATTTTTTCGGTCATTCTTACCAGCTCACTTAATAAAAAGTTGATGTTGCTGGTATTTTCTTCAAAGGTATTTTCGGTTGATACAGATTTCACTTCGTGATAAGGATATACTTTTCCCAAATGAATACCTTGTGCTTTTTGATATAATTCTAATCCAAAATTTCCTAATTGTTGTTCTAATTCTTGTGAAGTAAATTTTAAAATATCGCCAATGAAAGTAATACCCATACTTTGCAATAGCAGAAAAGTTTGCTTACCAACTCCCGGAATTTTATTAACGGCTAAAGGAGCTAAAAAATCTTTTTCCATTCCCGGATACACCCATAAATATCCGTTAGGTTTTGCTTCGTCGGTGGCAATTTTGGCAACCATTTTATTAGATGCAAGTCCGAACGAAATGGGCAATTGTGTTTGCTGAATAATTTCGTTACGCAAATTAATTGTCCATTGAAATGGATCAAAATATTTATCCATTCCTGTTAAATCAACATAAAATTCATCAATACTTGCCTTTTCAAATAAAGGTGCTTTTGCTGCAATAATATTGGTAACTTTTCGAGAAAATTTAGCGTATTCGCTTCGTGTTCCACTAATAACAATAGCAGTGGGACAAAGTTGTAAAGCTTTTTTCATAGACATGGCACTATGCACGCCATATTTTCGGGCTTCGTAACTGCAAGTAGCCACAACACCTCTTTCATTATGCCCGCCTACAATAACGGGTTTTCCTTTTAATGAAGAATTATTAATAATTTCTACACTTACAAAAAAAGAATCTAAATCGAGATGAGCAATATATGGTTGAGGAGAACTCATTTTTATTGTACTAATGAAAACAGTTAATTACTATTCAAGATAAACATCCAATAAACCATCGGGTAAATTTACTATTACTTGTTGGGTTTTATAATCTATTTTAAGCAACGAATCTTGGTGTAAAGGAATAAGCACTTCTTTATTATTTAATGTAATTCTGGTTAATATTTGGTGCGGCTGTTCTATTACTTCTTCAATAGTAGCCAGTTTAACACCCTTGTTTATAATAGTAAACCCTAATAAAGAAATAGGCGCCAATTTTCCGGCCAATTGTCTAAAGTCGGTTTCCTGTAACCAAACATTTTTATACACCAACAAATGAGCTGCTTCTTTACTTTTAATTCCTTCCAATTGTATAAGCACTTCTTCCTCATTTTTGGGTTTGGCTGTTTCAATAAAATAAGGCAAATATTTATTTTTTACTTCTTCTACAAAAATGGCTTCTACCTTTTTAAAATGTATTTTTTTTGCCAATACATGCTTTAAAATTAATTCTCCCTGAATGCCAAATGTTGCAACAAACCTACCAATATGTATGTAAGTACTCATTATTTAATATATTAGTTAGATAAAAAATTAACAATATAAATTATTACATTAACCAAACAATTGCAGCTATCCATACCTATTTTTATACAAGCATTTTATATTAGATGCTTTGGCTTTTTCTTACTTTTGATATATGAGCGATGCTAAGAAAAAACTTCGTATTGATACCTATCTTTGGGCTATTCGGCTATTTAAAACACGTAGCCAAGCTGCCGATGCAATTAGTAAAGGTAAAGTGAAATTGAATGGAGAAAATATTAAAGCATCGAAAAATGTAATTATTGGAGATGAATATGAAGTAAAAACAGAAGCCAAACGCTGGAAAATACAAGTAAAAGATTTATTAGAAAAACGTGTAAAGCATATCGAAGCCATACAATATTACACCGATATTACACCCACCGACGAGATAGAAAGAATACAATTTCAGGCTGCAACATTTAATACCGGAAAACGTTTAAGCAAAATTGGTAGACCTACCAAAAAGGAAAGAAGAGATTTAGATGATTTTATGGAAATTTCTTAACACCTAAAAAGCAACTAAGTTTGCAGTATGAATATTCACATCATTACAGTTGTACCGGAACTGTTAGAAAGT
>JAKAJX010000241.1 GCA_021824855.1 Bacteroidota bacterium
AACCGGTGCACATGCTATAAAATTGGAAGGTGGAGAAGAAATAATAGAAAGTGTTGAAAGCATTGTAAAAGCAGGCATTCCGGTAATGGGGCATTTAGGTCTAACTCCACAAAGTATTTATCAATTTGGAACCTATGCAACCAGGGCTACCAATAAAACCGAAGCCGATAAAATACAAAACGATCTTCAACTTTTACAGAAAGCAGGTTGTTTTGCAGTAGTGGTTGAAAAAATTCCGGCTTTATTAACTAAACAATTATCCGAAAGTGTGCATATACCTATTATTGGTATTGGTGCAGGCCCCTACTGCGATGGACAAGTTTTAGTAATGCACGATATGCTGGGAATTAATACAGAATTTAAACCAAGATTTTTACGGCAATATTTAAACCTTAATGAACAAATTACAACGGCTATTCAACAATATAGCAGCGATGTAAAAACCGGTTCATTTCCCAATCAATCCGAATCTTATTAATAAAAAATATACAACACTTACTCTATGATGATTGAAGTTTTAAAATCTAAAATACATCGAGCAGTTATTACTGAAGCTAATTTACAATACATAGGAAGCTTAACTATTGATGAAGATTTAATGGATGCAGCCGATTTAACCGAATTTGAGAAAATTACAGTTGTAAATGCCAATAATGGCGAACGTTTAGAAACTTATGTAATAAAAGGAACAAGAGGCAGCGGTGTAATGTGTTTAAACGGACCTGCAGCAAGAAAAGGTATGGCAGGAGATATTATTGTTGTTATATCGTATGCTATGATGAATAAAGAAGAAGCAAAAAAACATCAACCTGTTATTGTTTTTCCGGATGCTGCCAACAAATTAGTGAAAGATTAAACGAACTAAAAATACCATTAAGCAAAATTTTTAGCACAATTGATAATTGCATGTTCAATTATATCAATAGCAATAATTAACTCGCTGCGTGATATAATTAATGGAGGACATAACTGCAGAACGTTACCCTGAGATATTTTAAAACTCAGTCCGTTCTGTAAGCAGTGATACATGATCCATTCAGCCTCCTCATTTGCTTTCTCTTTCGTAAATCTATCTTTTACCAATTCAATTGCCCATAACAATCCAATGCCTCTAATATCACCAATAATAGTATACTTATTTTTTAATTTTTCTAATGCAGCACGAACAAAAATTTCATCTTCTGTTACTTTTTGCAATAACCTATTATCATCTATATATTCCAGCATTGCCAATGCGGCGGAAGCTCCTAATGGGCTTTTTTCATGCGTATAATGCCCTAAAGAAATATCGGCAGCAATATTATATTCTTCTTTTGTAACCATTGCAGCAAAAGGAATAATTCCCGCTCCTAAAGATTTTCCCAAACAAACAATATCGGGCTCAAAATCATAATGCTCAAAAGCAAACATTTTGCCTGTTCGGCCAAACGCAATAGCTATTTCATCAATAATCAATAATACCTTGTGTTTGGTACAAATTTCTCGAATACGTTTCCAGTATTTAGCAGAAGGAATTTGTACATCGGTATTTCTAATTGTTTCAGCAATAAAAGCACCTATCTGATTATCATTTTCAATTATTTTTTCTAAATAGTTAGCGTACACAACATCATCGCCATCATCAAGAATATTTTTGTAAGTTAAAGGCTGAGGAATATTTTTGGTTTCGGGAATTAATGTTCCCATATATTTTTTAAATTGTTCCTCTCCTCCCACTGCAATAGCATCTAACGATGCTCCATGAAATGAATCTTGCAATGAAACAACTTTATGCTTACCAGTTACAACTTTTGCTAATTTTAAAGCTATTCCAATAACACTTGTTCCTCCGGGTGCAAATAAAACACGCTGAAAATTTTTAGGGAATAAGGAAAGCAACTTCTTAGAAAAATCAATTGAAACCGGGTTGGCATATCGCCTAGGAGAAAAAGGAAGAATATCCATTTGCCTCTTTACTTTATCAATAACATATTTATTTCTATAACCAATATGATGCACGCTATTGCCATGAAAATCCATGTACTTTTTCCCGGTTACATCGGTTATAAAAATACCTTCACAGGATACAATTGTTTGTAAACAAGGTGTAGATAATGCCTGATGCAAAAAAAGTGTTGCATCTTCTTCCAGTAAATTTAGTGATGCTTCATCAAGTATTTTATACCAATCTTTTCTTGCATCGGATATATTTACATCACCTTCTACTAAAAAGTTATTGTGAAGCATAATGGCAATTAAATTTTAGCAACCAATTCTTCTGCCAAACCAAAAGATAAAGTCATTCCCGCACCACCTAACCCATTTATAACATAAACACCATCCGTTATGTTAAGAAATATTTCAGTAGAACCATTCAACATTTTGGCATAAATACCATTCCATGTTTGTATTAATTTCCAATCATCAGCAATAGCAATTTTGTTTAAATAATTGATGATAAGCTGATTAATTGCTGCTTTATCAAATGGATCGTGTGTAGAAGCATATTCATGAGAATCACCTACAGTTAACTCATACCGATCATTTTGCGAAACCATTACATGAATACCATGTTGCAGATATTCGCTCATCTCTTCTTTGTATCGTTTTTGCAATGTATTCAGTGAAGGTGCCACTTTAAAACTATCATAATGAATAAGCGATAAGCCGCCACATAAGGCAGCACCAATATTCCAGTTTTCAATTGGTGGTGCAAAACGCATCATTTGCAATTTACATTTAGTAATGTTCAGTTTCGAAAACTCATCGGAGAATAAGGTTTCGAAATCTGCACCAGAGCAAACAAAAATTAAATCTGCCTTTAATACATTATTACCTATCCATACTTTTCCCGAATCAACTTTAGTAACCGATTTGCCCCAAATAAAAT
Source organism: Bacteroidota bacterium (assembly GCA_021824855.1). Classification (GTDB taxonomy): domain Bacteria; phylum Bacteroidota; class Bacteroidia; order Chitinophagales; family Chitinophagaceae; genus JAKAJX01. Next base: position 2,870 of record JAKAJX010000241.1, read on the forward strand.
TAACATTCAAACATTCATGCAAGTAATTGGGTACTTGAGCAATGGCCACTCTCGAATCGATAATCATTTCAGTTGAACTGTATAAACCTCCTATCAAATCATTTTTTCTAACCCCATTAAATTCTTGCATAATATCTGTAGAATTTATTAAAGCTACCGGTCTTCCTTCCAATTTAAATTTTTCATACAATTCCTGCAATACTTGCCATTCATCTTGATGGTAAGCAACATGCAAACTTCCACATTCATCGTACCAAATTCCAGTAGCATCGGCTATTTCTTTCCAAATCATTCTACTCCGCAAAGCACGATTGTATAATACTCCATTAGGCTGACCAATTGGCCACACCATTCCAAAATTTCTGATAGATGCCCCAACTGCTTTATCCGTTCGCTCAATTACAGTAACATGATACCCTTTCAGACTTAATGCTCTTGCGGTGGCTAATCCAACAATACCGGCTCCAACAACAATTGCGTTTAATTGCATAATTGATATTTTTTATAAGTAAGTACAGATGCTCTTGCTCCCCAAACTATTAAACACATTCCAATAATTGATGTGATATAAAATAAAGTAATGAAAAAATTAACCCAGCTATATTTTATAGAAATAAATTCTTTTACCAATAAAATAAATACAGTGCCCAAATATCCTACGGCATCGGCTATGTACATTACAAAACCAACATTTCCCTGTACTTTATAGGTAGCAAGCAATCTTTCAAAATACAAACAGTTATACGGAACATAACCAAGATATAAACCCGAAGTAGCAAGTAAAAACCAAACTAAAGAAGAAATTACATGTAATTGATAGGCCAATGTTGCAAATAATGCCATTAAGAACCCTATAAAAATTAGTACATGTGCAAATTGAAATGCTCTATAATTATTCTTAAATAAAAAAAAACTACCAACAAGTAATAATACAAGTAATGAAATAATTGTACTGGTTTCCGTAAATATGGCTGCATTACTTTTAAATCCTACTTCAATCCATAATTCATTTGCAAAATCTTCACAAAAATCTCTAAGTATAGTTAATAACGAATAAGCAGTAATTACAGGAATTAAAATAATGGCAAATTGATGAAGAAATTTTTTTCTTTCAATAGCATGCATTGGTTTTCGAATGGTTCTAATTGCTTTATCTTCTTCGTCGGGGGGAGGTGTTTTTTGTAGTAGCCAAACACTAATAATTAATGGCAATATAAAAAGAAGACCAGCCATAAATGGCATCTGCCATTCATTAATATGCAACCCAAGCACCAACCATTTACCAACAGTTTTTGCCAAACCCGATGCAAAAATAAAACTCGTTGCCAAAACAGCTCCCATTAGCTCTGTATATTTTCTGCCTTCAATAAATCCAAAAACCAATCCCCATACCATTCCTAACGGCAACCCGTTGATAAACATAAAAATAAAATTATAAGGGAAAGGAACTATGGCAAATAACAATAATGATAACCATGCAATACCAATTAGTATTATAATATTAATGGCTCTTTTTTCAGCTTGCATGGTTGCAATAAATTTTATTCCATAAAACTTACTTATTACATAGCCAATAACTTGCGATATAACCAATATTGTTTTGTATGAAACACCCAATATATACAATCCGTTGTACGATGCCGAAGTAAATGGTTTTCTAAAGCCATACATACATGCATAAACACTAAAAGCCGATATTGAAACGTATAAAATGAATAAAATAGATGGAGATTGCTCTAATCGCTTTTGCAAAGCTTTCTTCGAAATAGCAAAAGATAATGCTTGCTCCATTATTGATTATTTATAATGAACATTATTTCATTCAAAGAATCTATCACATAATCGGGATGACAGCTAAGTAATGCTTCTTTGCTGTATGTTCCTGTTGTAACTGCTATAACCATACCACAGCCTACATTTCTACCTTCTTCAATATCCACTTCAGTGTCTCCTATTTTTATAATATTTTTCGGATTACTAACTGCCAATTTTTGCATTAAATGCTGAATCATAAATGGATGAGGCCTTCCTTCATCAACTTCATCGCTACAAACTACTGCATCAATTAAGGGAGTATTATGCCAACCTAACCTATTCAATATAACATC
>JAKAJX010000233.1 GCA_021824855.1 Bacteroidota bacterium
CGTTACAACATTTAAAAGTTCCATATCCTCAAAGCCTTTTATAAAGTTATTTTTTATCGAGTAACTAATTATTCCATAGCTATTGTCTTGGAGATTTTTGTCTTTGCAAAGTTGTTCGTATAAATGAATAGCAAAAGAAGTTTTACCAACTTTTGGCTTTCCGGAAATGATATAAAGTTTTCCTTTTTTTAATTCATTGAATAGTTGTGAATTGGGCATACTACAATTGTTTTAAAAACCTGCACATCGTTTTTCAATGTGCAGGTTAAGGGTTTAAAACCAATCAAGAATATGTTTTATCAATCTTGACACTTTTTGCCAAACGTGATTTCCTCCGTTTGAACATGATGATGTTGGTGGAAAAGAAGCTGATGTTGTTTGCTTTCCACATTTCGAACATTGATACTTTGAAAATGCCATAAGAATTTGTTTTTGCCTACTCTTTCAAAATGCAGTTTTCGGCATCGCTGGTGTGTTCAACGGGAGAAAGCGAAAGTTGTCAAGAAAAATTCACCTTGGTGCTTGCAACCAAACGCAGTGCCACGAAATTGCACACAACGGTTTGGGGCTTTGTTTTCGTTTTGGAATTTGAAAATATGCAGTTCGGAACTGCTGTAAAATTAAAATACAAATGATGAAAAAACTTACAAATGTTGATAGCAATTCGTCTACTGGAACTGGTGTTGATAGCAGTAATTTAGTTGAGGATTATTCCGTCAGCCAAAATGGAACAAAACCCAATGTTGTAGGCAGCCAAAATCATCCACTCGATAAGCTGATTACTTTAAATGATTTTGTTGATAATATAAAAGATTATGTAGCCGAAAGTCAAAGTACAGAACGTGGTTTAAGATTAATTTTTGATTACAATGATTTTTTAAACCAACCAATAAAAGAAGAAATGTTTACTGCGGAAAATCCATTATTTGAAGGGTTTAGAAATATTATGCAAAGCGAAGCATTAAAGAATCAAATTAAAAAGTCGTTTCAAAAATGCAATAACGATAGTTTTTCTGTGTGTGTTTATAGAACCATTGAAGAACCCGAAATAAGCAAAAGAACTACTTACGTTACTTCTTTTCACTTGAAAACTGTCAATGATTTAATAGGCAAAATTGCAGGGTACAATTCATTCAATGAGCAATTTGGATGGCGTGAGGTGTCTTAATTGGTTGCCTACAACGTTAAGGGCTTTAAGCAGTTGGGGCAAGCCCATCCGTCAAGCCCGGCTTACTGCCGCTGAACTAAGTTACAAAAGTTGAGGATATATTTTACAGACCAGCCAAGTTGGGTCGCGCTGGAACCAATGCCTGGATATTTGCTGCAGATGAAAGACGCTATTCTATCGCCACAATTGCTGAAAGCCGCATGTTAGCAGCATACCGTTTTTTTGTCGGTCGTCAAAATGTTGGTTATACGCTTTGTCCAAAAGTTAGCAAATTGCTGTCTGGGTCAAGCAACGCAAACTCTTTTTGTCCCCAAGGTTTTGTCTGTAATGGTGCGTTTGAGTGGATGTTTATATTGTTGTCTAAAAGCGATTGATACAAATTGTCAATGTCATTTGTTCGGATATAAACTTGTCCGTAATTTTCTTTCGGGTCAAGTTCTTTGAACTCAAAAAAATGAATTTCAATATTGTCTTTTTTTATCAATAAATAATCTCCATAGTCCGAAATTTCCGCAAACCCTAATTTGTTTATGTAAAATGCTTTTGTTGCGTTTTTATCCCGCATCGGCAATTTTGGATTTATGTCTGTCAGCATATTTTTGAGTTTTTTCGTAAATACAGATTTATTGTCTCAATCGTTAGTTGCTGTCGTGTACGGTTGCTGCTAACGTTCCCGCATTGCCGAAGTGCGGGCAATAGCGTTCCGTCAAGCCTGGCCAAACTGTCGCTGATTTTTCAATTACAGTTTACATGTAAGAACTACCGTTCAATATTGTTCCGTCAGGTTGGAACTACAGTCAAATTAATAACCGGCTGTTGAAAAACATTTTCCGTCTGCCCGTATTTTTGCAATGCATTGTTATGTGCAACCATATTATAAGGTCGTTACGTTTGCTTCAATAAAAAAGCTCCATTGTATTTTGTATTTCGTGTCGCCCGACTATTGCCGACTGAGAAACAAGAGTATCGGAGTGGGCTACGCTTCATTCCAGACGCTTCGATAAGAAAAGTTCAATTGTGTTCTGTATTTCATATCGCCCGACTATTGCCGACTGAAAAACAAGAGTATCGGAGTGGGCTACGCTTCATTCCAGACGCTTCGATAAGAAAAGTTCAATTGTGTTCTGTATTTCATATCGCCCAACTGTCGCCGACTGAGAAACAAGAGTATCGGAGTGGGCTACGCTTCATTCCAGACGCTTCGATAAGAAAAGTCCAATTGTGTTCTGTATTTCATATCGCCCGACTATTGCCGACTGAGAAACAAGAGTATCGGAGTGGGCTACGCTAAGGTTTTCTGTTTTGTTTGTCCACCAAGCTTATAACGGAGTTCGAAATGGTTGCATATAACGGTTTCGGGCTTGGCGAAGGTGGCGATTTTCACCACAAATGTTTATTAAATGTACTACTGTTTGTTTACCCACAAAACTGTCATAGAAGCACTGAACCGCCACTTTTGCCAAACCCGTGTTACAGGCTGGCGTTCGTGTCGTCTGTGTCTCGCAACCCTTGTCAATGTTGAGATTTGCAACCAACTGTCCGAATGTTTTTGTGTCGGATTGTGTGATAGCGTTTTTAAAATTTTTAGAAGGGAAGGAGATTTTTAATTTTTTCTTTTCAGCGTTGGGCAGGCATACTCTTTTGCAAGCTTCGGACTGTGTGTCGGCTTGTGGGGCTTGCAAATGTGTATGACTGCGAAGGGTTGGCATTTTCTATTCGTTTAATGTGCTTTCTAATGTTGTCTTAAATTCATTTTCGTTTGCATAGTTGTAGAACGGAACGGCTGTTATTAAATAAGTGTCAGTATGTATTTTAATGGTTTTTTGTTCTTCTCGAATCTCTTTCAAAAAGTCCTCTTTCCATTTGTCGTGAGCAACCAAATGAGCACCCTTAGGCTCAATGAAAACTTGATAAGTCAATTCCTTATCTTTTTTCTGCTTGCAGAATAAAATAAAGTCAGGTTCAAAAGCTCGTCCGAGTTTGTCAATGATTTTAATTTCTCTTTCGTTTCGGATTAGATAGATGTCTTTGAATTTTTGTCCTAAACTTTCAAAGCGTCTGGAGAACATTGCTACAAAAGCTTTTTCTTCACTTGTTCCGTAGTTTGCATTGTAAACGTACCAAGGTTCATTTGCTACAAGCGTTTCTTGTCCGTCTGCTCTTTCGCTGTCTTTGTAAACTTTGATTTCCTTGTCTTTGAAAACCTTGTGAACATATTCTTTAATGTAGTCCGAACCTTCAAATTCTGTAAGGTTAGATTTTATTTCCGATTCAATACTTTGTAAAACACCTTGAATTGAAAGTAAATAATCGTTATTTGTTATGTCTCCGAGTCGTGATTTTGAACCATTAAATGTAATTTCCAAACTTCCTAAATAATCGGTGCTGTCAATGAAGTTTGAAAGTGAACCAACATTTGGAAAATACCTTTCTAAATTGTCGAAGTAGAAGAATGGATTTTGTGCCAAAGCAAAGCGAACAATATGTTTTGGAATTGCTGAAAGTTTGATGTCTTTACTTTCTATTTTATCTTTTATATTTTCTTCTTCTGTACTGAAAACGCCCGACATTCTGCCAATTCCCGAAGATAGGGTGTAAGAGAAGTTTCGTTTTGAAACTCCGAAGTCAGCAAAAGATTTTACATTGTCGTAACTTTTCTCAACTTTTTTATTGAACACAACTTGACCTGTTTTATAAAATTCGGTTTCCTTAAAATCTAATTTCAAGGTAAGTTGTTTTGTAACTAATTTATCTTCGTCCTCATAAATTCCAGATTCAACAAGTGCTTTCTTCAATTCTGAAATATATCGGCTATCCTCTTTTGTATGGTAATAAAGCTCTTCCAGTATTTTTAAATCATTGGCTTGGTCATCATCATATTTTCTTGTGTATTTATCTTGACCTTCCTCTAAGGTAAATGGAAAATATCTTGCCCCTCTACCAATTAATTGGGCTTCTGAAAGTGTTGTTGCACCAATGGTTGTGTTTGTTCCTCCTGTGTTTTGTCCTTCGTATAAACGAACAATATCAAACAAATTCAAAACGTCCCAACCTTCGTTTAATTTTTGAACCGCAAAAACGGCACGGATTGGGTTGTTTTCATCTTCCAATGTGTTTAAAAGCAATTGGTTCTTTTCAGCTTCTTCATCATTATTGGCACTGATGCAATTTTCAAAGCGGAAATTCGATTTTATTCTTCTTGAAATTTCGGCTGAAGTAATATTTATTGAATCAAAGAAGTTGAACGCTTTTTGAACTACCGAAACTGTTGCTGTATTTCTTATTTGGTCAACCAATTGGGCAGACATTGAGTCAATTAGATTATGAAAGTTTACTTTGTTCTGTTCGGATTCTTTGATTGTTTTTTTTGCCTTGAATAGAATTACTGGTTTTAAATTGATATTGTTTACAGTTGCCAACTCTTGACGATACAAGTTTAAAATCAATGCTTGTATGATGCGTTCTTGCTCGTCATACAAAGACCTTACAAGATTGATTTCTTTGGAATATTTGTCAATTCGGAATTGTGCAAGGTCGTATTTGAAAATTACTTTGTCTTGATACTTTTTTAAAATTTCGGCATTGTCATAGTCAAGTGTAGCAGTAAATTCTAAAAGTATGTTGTCGAAGTTCTGTTTTAGAATTTCTATTACAGTTCCTTCCCAACTGCCAAATAATTCTCCGTTGTTTTTTGTTGCTGAACTCAAATGATGGGCTTCGTCAGCAATAAGCACCATTTTTTTGTCCTTAAAATCTTCGTAAGTAACGCTGTTTTCTTTGGTATTATTTAAGTCAATATGAAGTTGCTGTATAGTTGTGAATTTGATATTGATATTTTTATCATCAGCACTTTCAAAGGTGTCAGTTTCCTTTATGTAAACTTCTTTGCCGTCAATTACAATTTTGTCGTTGAACAAATATTTTGAAGCCTGTGGATTCAAAAAGTTGTCTTTTGTTTTCTTGATAATGTTGTTTGAGTTCACAAAAAATAAAAAGTTCCGAAAACCTTTTTCATACAAGTAAAGCATCAAGCCAGCCATTACTAAAGTCTTTCCGCTTCCTGTTGCCATATTATACAACAAGTGAAAAGGCTTTTTTGGTTTGCCGTCAAATTCTTCTGTGTGGCATAAAATGTAACGCTGAAACGATTCTATTTGATAAGGTCTCTGACCAAAACCAGGTTTTAGATTATCTGATATGTAATTAGGAACAGGAACACGGGCAATTTCTCTTTTACCAAACTCCTGCACCAATGTATCGTGTAAAAAACTCATTGTGCTTATTTTTTAAGTTGGTAAAAATCTTGAGTTACTTTCTTTTCTTCGGCTGAAACTGCGAAGTCCTTATCATTCAATGAAGAAAGATTTACATACAATTGGTTCTTGTCTAACAACTCAACCAAATGTTGTTTTTGCTCCTCTAAATTCAATGCTTTAAAATCTTCAATATGTGCTTCTTGCTTTTGCAAATCAACATTGTAGTTGAGGAAAGATTTTGTTTTCATATCTTCCCAAATTTTCAATATTGCTTTTGTGTCTTTTGCAGATTCAATTTGTTCAATAAAAGTTTGATTAGATTTTTTTAGTTCAAAGTAAACAAATTCACCACCACCTTTCCAGTTCACCGCTTTTGAAATTCCAGTTGCGTCACCTGCGATTACATTTTTCATTCTTGTAACGCTGTCATTATCTCCGTAGTTTAATTGTTCTAAACCAATGTATTGTCGTTTAAGTTTATGTGCTGCGGCAGTTGTAGTTCCGCTTCCTAAATGATAATCAAGCACAATGTCATTTTCATTTGTCGCTAATTCAATTATTTGTTTGATGAGTTTTTCTGGCTTTTTACCATTCTTTAATTTAACTCCGCCTTCATTTGCAATGCCAGCCCAAGAAATATGATTCCAAAAATCGGTCAACAGTTCTGTTACTTCCATTTTGCCATCAAGTTCTTGCATTTTATTTGAATAAAAAGCTAATGCACCACCTTTATACAAATACATTGTGCTTCCATCTTCTCTTTGATATTCAATTACCTTTTCTTCATTTTTCGATTTTGTCATTAAATCTTTTAGTTTTTCTGTCGGCTTATGAGGGTCACGGACACTAACTACATTTGAAGCATTTTTATAAGCAAAATCTTCTATCATAACTTTTACGATGCTACTCCATAAATCACCGTATTTTTTCTTTGCTTCGGCTTCGCTTGCAAATCCAGCATCACTAATTACCTTTTCTTTTAAAGGTGTAAACTTCCATTTACTAACATTATCGTCTTTATCTAAATAGAGATTGTAGTTTGCGTTGTAACTTACAGGAACATAACCCTTCTTAAACTCAAACTTGGATTTGTTTTTTGTGTAAAAAAGAATATACTCCGTAACATCAATTGGTCCCGGATTTACAGTTTTAAAACCTGCGGGAGAAGCCGTTTTTATAGCTATAACTTGAACTTTATTTTCTTTTCCAAAAACCTCATCTAATAGAACATTAAGATAACCTAATTGATGATGGTCTATGTGAACATAGATTGCACCTTTGTCGCTTAATAGTGTAAGTGCTGCCTGAAGTCTATTTCGCATAAATGTCAACCAAGTAGATTGGTTGAATGAATCATTGTATTTGAAAGCATCACTTCCAGTATTGTATGGAGGGTCTATGTAAATCAGTTTTACTTGTCCAGCAAACTCCTCTTTTAAAGAATGAAGTGCTAACAGATTATTTCCTTTTATAATTAGGTTGTCTGTAATTATTCCCTTTTCGTTGCGGTTAAATTTGCCGAGTGGTTTTTCTCCTTTGTCGGTATAGCGAATTGTATTTGTAAAAACCTTTGGTTCTAACAGTTGGGTTATTTCGTCTTGTGCAAGGGTTTCATTAAAAAATATTTCTTCCCTTTTATCTTCTTCACGGCTTTGTCCACCTTCTAAAACGCAGTCTTTAAATGGCCAAACTAACGCAACTTCGTTGCGTTGCTTTAAATATTTTCCATCAATGTTTAAACCAACTTTGTTTTTGTATGCAGTGTAGCTATCATTCAAATAATTCTTTTGCTCCAAAAACTGCACAAATAAAGATTGGTTGAAAACCAAAACACCTTTGATGTCAAGAAAGAACTTTGCTTTTAGTTCCTTGTCGTCAAGCAACAAGCCAATAAGTTCAGCATCATAATTCTGTGCTTTATTTATTACAACCCATTTCTTTAACTCTCCGCTGTCAGTAACGTAGTTGGGTTCTTTTTTCAGTTGCTTTTCAAGTGTTTCGTATAATTTCATTTCTTTTTATTTGTCATTTGTTTATTCAAAATATGAGGTATCGGAGATGTTAAGTGTGGCACAAGTGCATTTAACAGAAACAATTCCGCTTACTTCTTTTATGTCAATAAATGTTTTGCAGGTTTTACAGTATAACATTTCCTCAATTTCCGTCCATTTATCAAAAATACCTTTTATCTCTGGTGTTGAAAAAGGAGTGGATTCATCTTTCCAATGTGTACAGTAATTTCTAAACAAAGTTCCTTGGTCTAATTCATCAAAAGCCTTATTGAGTTTATGAATTTTGTTAGGTTCTTTGAGTTTCTTTTTGAAATTTGAAACGAGGGGATTGTAAAAATCAGCTAATGTGTAATCGCCTGATGATTTATATAAAACGGCTGTTCTTGTTGATTCACACAATGCTCCAAAAACCCATTCAAAATATCTACCTAATGCCGCACCTGCTTTTATTGGGTCGTCATCATCAATGAGTTCTTGTACGGCTTCTGTATAATTCTTAGCCAATTTTAGACGAGGCCCATTTGAATAATCCCATTGTAAAAATCTGTAACGGTTCCAGCCTTGAAATGCTTGTTGTAATGTGTCAAAAAACACCCTGTCGTGTGTAAACATCAGAATTTGAAAATCACTAAATTTAGAAGATAGCAATTGTGGTATTTTGGGTCTTTTGTATGCGTCAAAACTGTTAACAATGTCGTCAAGGATTATGAATTTGAATTGACTATTGAAGTGTTTAACCGCAGCTAAAAAAATGGCTAATCCAAAACTATTTATTTGGCTTTCACTCATAAATTTAAAAGCAGGGGTAATTTTCTCGGTAACAAATTCAATTTCTAATTCCACAGCTTTGTCTTTACCTGCAACAAGCTTAATTTCAGGATTTTTCAAGAAGGGATTGGCTCCTTCTAATGCATTGAAACAATCTGCAACGTCTGATTGAATTGCAGTGAAAGTTGTTTGAATTTCATTTTGTATGTATGTAGTTAAATGGCTGAACAGAATTTCAAGATTAGAACATATTGTATTCAAATAGTTTGCTTTTCCGTCTGCCTTTAAAAAGTCAGTATAATAATTGATAATCGAAACAAGGGATGTGAAGTCCGCTGCTAAATTTTTTGTTTTTTCATCTGCTCTCAGTTCAGCAATTTTATCAAAAACAGCTTTATTCATTTGAGCTTGCGAAATACTTATAGAATCTACATCAGTTATACAGCTCTCATTAGAAATTTCAATTTTTTCAATTTTATTTAATGGTGTTTTTATAGTTGTTAGAACAGATTTAATATTGTCGAATATATTGTTTGTTTTTTGGAAGAAATCGCTGAAATGTGTTGTAACCAAAGCTCCCGTTGCATTATTTACCAAAGCAACTTTACTATAGATGCTTTGAATGCTTGTTTCTATATGTTGCACTTTTGTATCGTATGCTACTTTTATTTTATTAAGTGCAGATATTGTCTCGTGCTTTTCGGTAATGTGATGCAATAAGTCTCCACTATATCCCTGGTCGCATACTGGGCAAATAGATTTATCCTCCAATTGCCCAATAATCTCAATACTTTTTGCGTATAAATCACTTAACAATAGATTCTTAATGTTCTCTTCGCTCTTTTTTAGTTCCTTAAACAATGTTTCCAACTCTACACAGTCATTTTTGAGTTGTTGAATAGGGAAAAAAGTTGTTAATCCTTTTTGAAAAGCAAGCCATTCAGCAAGAGCAATAGCAATTGGATTAGATTTTACAATTTGGTCTAATGCTTCTTTAATTTTATAAGCCTCTTTAAATTCTGTAATTTGAGGAATAGAATACTTGATAGCAATAGTATTTATGAATGAAACCACTCCATTTTCATCAACAATGGAACTGTTTGTTAATACTTTTATTTTTGAATCAACTTGGTCTCTGTTGCTTTTATATTGTACTAATTGTTGGTTTAATCTTGTAATACTGCCCTGCAAATCAGATTGATTTTTAGTGAATTTTTCAAGACCAAAAAAACGAGCTATATATTCATACTTTTCTTTTTTAGTTAGATAAACAAATTCTTGAAGGTCAGAATAACGCAAATAATTTGGATAAATAGATAGTGCCTTAAAATCCGAGAAATTTCCTGATAATGTAGGTGTAGTAATTTTTGTTTTATTGTATTGTGATTTTACAGTTTGAATTGTCGGATGCGTAAATTCAGCTTGCAGATAACAGTCTATACCGCTACTTGCTTTATGAGGGTAATCTGATGGTGAAACTCCTTCTTTAGCCAAGTATTTAATTTTACCAGTATTAAACCACTCCCAAGCATCAACTATTGAACTTTTTCCTGTGCCGTTTTGTCCATATATTAATGCGGAACTTGCTTGCCCATTGTTGTTTTCTAAACTGATTACAACAGGTTTGCGAATCCCTCTGAAATTTTCAATATGTATGGCTTTAATCTTGAGCATCTTCTTCCTTCATTAAGGATTTTTCAACCTGTTTGTCGATGCTGTTCACACCAATTGCAACTCTTTTTTCAAATTCAGATGCATTGAATCCGCTTTCAACAAAAAATGGTTCTATTCTGTCAATAAACAAGTCAAGTTCCTGTTTGTCAGTTTTTGTTTGAGCAAGCCAATCTTTGAATTCCATTATTTTTTCTTTTTCAGGTTCTTTTTTTGATATTTTATTTTCTCCTCTGCTACTTGCATTGCTTGCAAAGCAAGTTCTTCATCTTGTACTTCATAATATAATTTGTCACTAAGCCAAGCAATTATAACTTCATTTCTTTGGTCTTTGTAAAAGTCTGCAAGTGCTTTTACTTGCTCTTTTGTCGGCATACGTTTATCCTGCTCAATTTTGCTCAAAATTGTTGGGTCAAGCGAAAGTTTTGCTCCAACTTCTCTAAGCAAAAGTCCTTTAGTTTCTCGCAACTCCCTTAATATTGTTCCTATTGTTTTCAATCTGCTTTATTTTGACTTGACAAATATTGGCAAATGTAAAGATAATTTCTGAAACTTCTACCGTGCGTTTGGAAAATTTTAGCTCTTTTGGTTTTGCGAAGGGTCGGCTTGTGTGTCGGGCAAAACCAAATGTGCTAAAATGTGCGGCTGGAAAAGAAAAAATTAAAAATGCGGGTCGGCAAAAATTTTAAAAACATTCGGGTCGGCTTTAGTGTCGGCTCGTTGGTCTGTGTCAAATTGTTAAAGAACTGTCCAGTTAAAGTCTGCTTAGTTTTCAGGTTGCAAAGTCTCGTTTTTCAGTCGAAATTGTCAAGGTTGCACGGTCGTCCTACGCTTGCCTGTAACACTCAAATATACGCAATCTTATTAATCTAACTATTTTTGTAATACATTCAGTATCAAAACTTTTATCCCCCACTTTTTATATTATCGTATTGCGTAAGTCCAATAAGTGGCCGCTCCTCTCCCTTCTTAAATAAATAGTCTAACGGACTGGCAATAAATACCAATTTCTCTCTTGCTACATGTAAATATCGCTCAGTTGTTTTTATGCTAAAATGCCCTAATAAATCTTTAATATATCGTATATCTACCCCTTTTTCTAATAAATGCGTAGCAAAACTATGGCGTAAGGAATGAAAACTCACTCGCTTATGTATATTGGCTTTTATACTAGCTTGTATAAAAACTTCTTGTGCCGTTCTAACACTTATGGGCATTCCTTTTTGAGCTCCTTCAAATAAATACTTTTGAGGCATGGGTTTATGTAGTCGTAAATAGGCTCTTAATATATCTAACAATAATGGACTTAGCATTACATATCTGTCCTTTTTCCCTTTGCTTCTTTCAATAAATACTTGCATTCTCCCGCTATCAATATCGGCAATTTTTAAATTTACTGCTTCAGATATACGTAAGCCACAACTAAACGCTGTTAATAAAATTGCTTTGTGCTTTATATTGGGTAATGCTCTAAATAATCTTTCTAATTCGGCCTCGCTTAATACTTTAGGTAATTGTTGGGGCTTTTTGGGTCGGGGTAAAGTAAATAACATTCGCTCTTTTCCTAACACCTGCTCGTAATAAAATTTTATTGCGTTAATATGGTTATTCATATCACTTTCGCTGCAACGCTTTTTTTCTAACCGCCAAAAAAGATATTTTTCTATAATGGGTTGTGTAACTGCATCTATTACATATTTTCGGCTTATTGTGGTAAAATATTCGCGTAAGTGGGTGCAATAGTTTTTATTGGTACTGCTGCTGTAGGCTTTAAGTTTTATTTTTTGATGCGTGGCTTGCAATTTTTGTTCAACACTAATTTGTGTTTCGTTAGTGCCAATATCTTCGGTGGCTACTTCAATAAAACTGGGCTTTATACCACATTTTTCTCTGTTGTCATTGGTATCGGGTATATGCCAGCAATTTAAGGTTTTACTCCATTTTGCACCGGGTACTTGTAACATTTTTTCATTCAAATTTTTGTTGAACGAGAATGTTATTTGTATACGCATTTCTCCTTTATATTCCACCAATTGATACTTAATTTTTGTACTCATACTCCTCCATTAAATTGTGTAGTATTTACAGCAATGCCTACTCACTCACAGGCGATTGCGGAAGGGGTATATATGTTTGCTCAAATTAATTGTTTTTTTACTATCAACCAAAAAAATATATTGCTACTTATTATTATACTGTTATTGTAAATAATAAGCGGTAACAATGTGTTTAACAGTTACTGCATAAATTTGAACAAGAGAATAAACAGATGATTATTTGTTTTGGGAAGAAAGTGAAATTTTGGGAAGAAAGGTCATAATTTGAATAACAAATCCTAATACAAGCATGGCATAAAGACCCGTTTTAATTTGCGGACATTCGCCCAATCGGCACATAGAAAATAGAATATAATTTTTAATACACCATCCTAAATTTAATAATCCTATAAAAATATTTATTCGTTTTACCAATACACTTTTGCCAATGAAAAACGGAATTAGAAAAACTGAAAAGAATAAATATGCTTTTAATTGCATGCCAAAAGTTAAATTATCATTTACTTTTCCGTGCAAACCATTTAAGGTAATTTGTAAAGAAGGAATATATATCCACGGCAAGGCACAAGTGGCTAATAACAGCAACACACTAATTATACCAATTGTTTGAGAGTGTTTCATATACAGTAAAAGTAAAATTCCCCGCTTAAAACGAGTAATTTTGGAGGTCCCGAGCGGATTCGAACCGCTGTAGAAGCTTTTGCAGAGCTCTGCCTAGCCACTCGGCCACAGGACCTTTCGGGCTGCGAAAATAAAGCAAGCAATCTAATTTCAAAATTCTAATTTTATAATACCTAAACTTTTTTTTATAAAATTGTTTTTGGATGGTATATTTTGTACCATTTATATTGCAACAAAAAGCGTACTATACCAGTTGCTTTAAAAAAATTTATGTATGACAAGAATTGCAGAATCAGAATTAATTATTAATAACAGAGGTGCTATATATCATATCAATTTACATCCCGATGAATTGGCAGATACTGTAATTACCGTTGGCGACCCCGACCGAGTAACTGAAGTAAGTAAATATTTTGATTTAATAGAAGTAAAACAACAACACAGAGAATTTATAGCGCATACCGGTTTTATTGGCAAAAAAAGAATTACAGTTGTATCTACCGGTATAGGCCCCGATAACATTGATATTGTTTTAAACGAGTTGGATGCTTTGGTAAATATTGATTTTACAACAAGAACCATCAAACCACAATTAAAACATTTAACCATACTTCGCTTAGGCACATCCGGATCGCTGCAATCGGCAATTGCGGTAGATAGTTTTGTAGCAGGCACGCATGGCTTGGGATTAGATAATTTATTGCATTATTATCGGTTACAAAATAATGAAGAAGAACAACAAATTATTCAGCAATTTATTGCACATACACAGTTAAGCGGCAATATTCAACCTTACTTAGTATCGGCAAGTGCAAGTATTTTAAAACATTTTGTTGATGGATATTATCACGGAATTACCACTACTTGTCCGGGTTTTTATGGCCCACAAGGCAGGGTATTGCGTTTAGGATTAGCTAACCCATTATTGGTTGATAGATTAAGCAGTTTTCGTTTTGGCAATCACTTCATCAGTAATTTCGAAATGGAAACCAGTGCTATTTATGGTTTAAGTAAATTATTAGGGCATCAATGCCTTAGCTTAAATGTTATTGTAGCAAATAGAGTAACCAAACAATTTAGTAAAGATGCTAAAGCAGCCGTAGAAAATTTAATTAAAAAAAGTTTAGCAATTATTGAACAGATATAACTAATGAAAATTACATTTTATAAATATCAGGGTACAGGCAACGATTTTATTATTATTGACAATAGACAGGGTTTTGCCCATTTTACTACCCACCAAATTAATTTTTTGTGTAACCGAAAATTTGGCATTGGTGCCGATGGTTTAATGCTATTGAACTTATTAAATGGCTACGACTTTGAAATGGTGTATTACAATGCCGATGGTAAAGAAAGTACCATGTGTGGCAATGGCGGACGCTGTTTAACTCAATTTGCCAAAGACATAGGCATTATAAAAGAAAAATATGTTTTTATGGCAACCGATGGAGTGCATGAAGCTTTGTTTGAACAAAATGGATGGGTGGCACTAAAAATGAAAGATGTATCTACTATTGCTACATTTAATAACGATAAAATTGTAAATACCGGATCTCCGCATTATGTGCAGCAAGTAGAAAATGTATCTGCTAAAAATGTTTTTGCCGATGGCCGTGAAATTCGCTACAGTCATGCATTTGCAGCCGAAGGTATTAATGTAAATTTTGTGCAACCTACACCCAATGGCATTACAGTAAGAACCTATGAACGCGGTGTGGAAGATGAAACATTAAGTTGCGGCACCGGTGTTACTGCCTGTGCTTTGGTTTTTAGTAATGAAAATTTACATCAAAGAATTAGTATTGAAACTTTAGGCGGACAATTGGCTGTTGAGTTTGATAAAGAAAATGATCAGCATTTTACCAATATTTATTTATGCGGACCGGCAACTTTTGTTTTTAAAGGCGAAATTGACGTCTAACTTTCCATCTAAAATCAATCAATATGCAAACAAAAACAACCAAAACAATTTATTGGATTAGTACAACTATTTTGTCGCTCTTTTTATTAATGGGAATTCTTTTTATAACCAAACCCGAATCTATGGAACTAATGAAACAGTTAGGAGTTCCTACATGGCTTTATTGGGAAATAAGCATTGGAAAAATTATTGGAGGATTATTGTTAATTCTTCCATTTATTGCAAAACGACTTAAAGAATGGACGTATGTTGCATTGGGTATAGATTTTATTTCTGCCTCAATAGCTTTAAATGCTGTGGGTGGAATTGGATTAAAGGCTTTTAGTCCGCTTTTATTCTTCTTCGTATTATTGGTTTCTTATCTTTCTTATCATAAATTAAATACTACCAATTAACGTTAACCTTATTTTATGCTTACTGCTATAAAAAATGTTGATGATTATGTTGCTTTACAACCCGAAAATATTAGAGAAAAATTAGAGAAATTAAGGCAAACTATTAAAACGGCTGCACCTGCCGCAACAGAAGTAATTAGTTATGGAATGCCTGCCTATAAACTAAATGGCATGCTGGTATATTTTGCCGCTCACAAACAACATATAGGCTTATACCCCATGCCATCGGCAATACTTGCTTTTAAAAATGAGCTTACCAATTATGTAACAGCAAAAGCTACCGTACAATTTCCACACAACAAACCTATTCCGTACGGATTGGTAAAAAAAATAATTCAATTAAGAGTAAAAGAAAATATCAATAAAAAGAAAAAATAAACAAATGGCCTTATTTAATGTAAGAGTATACGGAATTTTGTTAGATAGTAACCATCGTGTTTTAGTTACCGATGAGTTTATAAGAGGAAATTATTTTACTAAATTTCCCGGTGGCGGATTAGAGTTTGGTGAGGGAACGAGAGATTGTTTAAAAAGAGAATTTAAAGAAGAAGCTAATATAGAAGTAACAGTGGGTAATCATATTTATACTACCGATTTTTTTCAAATCTCTGCCTTTAATAATATTGACCAAATTATTTCCATTTACTATTTTGTTAGTACCAACGAACCTATTCATTTATATACAAAATTAAAACCTTTCGATTTTGAACCTCATCAAATTGCCGACCCTAAAGGAAGTAGTGAAGTATTTAGATGGATTGAATGGAATGAGTTTTCAGAAGAATCTGTTTCGCTTCCAATAGATAAAGTGGTTGTAAAAATGTTGAAAGAAAATTCATTTTAAAACGAACAGGGATTGCTAAGTCAAACCCAAATTGCAGCAAGCCCCATGTTGTACGTTCGTTTTTTATGTCGCAATAGGACTAACTCTAATTTGTCCACCAACCGCTTTTAGAACTTTTAGAATTGTTGAGAACTGAGGTTTAGAACCTTTTGCTAAAGCTTTATATAAGCTTGGTCTGCTTAAACCTGTCTCTTCTGCAATTTTAGTCATTCCAATTGCTTTTGCAATGTGTCCAATTGCTGTAACTATTTCGTCATTATTACCTTCTTCTAACACTGTGTTTAAGTATTCAGCAATCATTTCATTACTGTCCAAATAATCTGCTATTTCAAATTTTGTTGTTTCCATTTTTTACATTTTTAATTTGTTCCAAATTTCTTTTGCTTTTTCTATGTCTTTTTGCTGGGTAGATTTGTCACCACCAATTAACAGAATAATAATTTTACCATTCCTTTCCTTAAAATAAACTCGATAGCCTTTTGCATGATTAATTCTAAGTTCTTTTATTCCGTCACCAACTGGTTTACAGTCACCAAAATGTTCATCTTTTTCTAATTTTTGTATTCTAAACAAAATCTTAGCTTTTGCAGTTATGTCATTTAGTTTTCTAAGCCATTTGTCAAACTCTGTAGTTTTTTCTATAGAAACATGATAAAAATCGTATTCATTTGGATACAAATTTATACTAAAAAATAAGAAGTTTTTGGATTATTTTTAAAAGTCTTAATTCTCGTCTAAAATGACGCACAACATACCATTTTAACTGAATAATAAAACAGTTTTAAAAATTTCTATTGGAATATACTTTGTAGTTCTGTGGTGTATTGCTGATTAATTTACATTGCGATATTCGTTGGGCGACTGCCCTACTCTTTGCTTAAATAAACGGCTAAAATGTTGCGGATATTTAAAGCCCAATTCATACGCAATTTGGTTAACCGATTTGCTATGATCAAATATTTTTTCTTTTGCTACATCAATTACTTTCCATTGAATATATTCTTGTGCTGTTTTGCCTGTTTCTTTTTTAATTAAATCGCCAAAATAGTTGGCAGATAAATTAAGTTCATCGGCACAATAAGCTACAGAAGGCAAACCAATTGAATTAGGTTTATCAGTTTCAAAATAGTCATTCAACAAATATTCAAATCTTTCTACAATATCTCTATGCACTTTATCACGGGTAAAAAATTGGCGATCGTAAAAACGCAAACAATAATCTAAAAAAAGTTCAATATTAGATACAATCAACTTTTTACTGTGCTTGTCAATACTCTGTTGTAACTCGTATTGAATTTTTGAAAAACAATCCAACACAATTTTTCTTTCACGGTCTGATACATGAAGTGCTTCGTTAGATTGATAACCGAAAAAAGTATAATGTTGTATATACCGACCAAGAGAAGTACCATGTATTAAGTCGGGATGAAATAACAAAGCATACCCTTTGGGCTGATAAGTTTCTCCATTGCTATTGATTCCGGCAATTTGCCCCGGAGCAAGAAAAACCAATGTTCCTTCCTGATAATCATACGTATGCCTACCATACAGCAAGTCGCCGCACTTTACCTCTTTCAAAAAGATGGTGTAAAATCCAAAATACATTCTGGAACCTTGTCGGGGTGCAGCTTTTGACAAATCAACAACACTTACCAGCGGATGCAAAGTTTCGTTATTGTTAAATACGTTGTAGTCATTGATTGTTTCAAAGCGTCGCATAGTATCCATAACGTTATTGTTTTCTTAACTCAAAATTACTGGTTTATTCATCCCTTAATATATCTGCACTTCCTAATCAGCAATATTGGTAGATAAATCCGTAATTTATATACGCTGCAAATAATTTATTCATGCCACCTTTGCACAAGTAATAATAGGAAATATGCAAAAAATACAATTGAATAACGGCGTTGAAATGCCCCTACTTGGATTTGGCGTTTTTCAGGTAACTAATTTAGAAGAATGCGAAAGAAGTGTATTGGATGCTATTGAAACAGGCTATCGTTTAATTGATACTGCCGCTTCGTATAAAAACGAAGAAGCAGTGGGAAAAGCTATTAAGAAAAGTGGTGTAGCAAGAGAAGAATTATTTGTTACAACCAAACTCTGGATACAATCTAACGGCTATGAAGGAACCAAAAAAGCTTTTGAAAATTCCTTGAAGAAATTGCAATTAGATTATCTTGATTTATATTTAATTCATCAACCTTATGGCGATGTGTATGGCGAATGGAGAGCCATGCAAGATTTGTATAAAGAAGGAAAAATTAGAGCCATTGGCGTAAGCAATTTTCATCCTGATAGGCTTATGGATTTGATGATACATAATGAAATTGTTCCGGCAGTTAATCAAATTGAAACGCATCCTTTCCATCAGCAAATTGAAACACAACAATTTTTGGAAGAGCATCATGTTCAAATAGAATCATGGGGGCCATTTGCCGAGGGAAAAAATAATATTTTTCAGAATGAATTGTTACTTTCAATTGCAAAGAAATACAACAAATCAATAGCACAAGTTATCCTTCGCTGGCTTACGCAAAGAGGTGTAGTAGCCATTCCAAAATCTGTTCGTAAAGAAAGAATGGAAGAAAATTGTAGCATTTTTGATTTTGAATTAAGTGCGGAAGATATGGAAACCATTAAAACATTAGACACCAAAACAAGCAGCTTTTTCGACCACCGCGATCCTTCCATGGTACAATGGCTGGGAGAAAGAAAATTAGATTTTTAACTCACTTGAAAAAAACAAACTTGACAAATAATCAAACCCATATTTATTCATTCAGCAGATAAACCTCATCGCATGAAAAAAAGTATAAGCATTATTTTAATCTGCCTTTTCCTGTTACCGGGGCAATCACAATCGCAAAAAATTATCGATAGTCTTGTTGGACCGGAAAGTATTCTTAAAGTGGGTGATAAATTATTTGTGTCCAACTTAAGAGGCGGATTTATTTCTGAATTGTCTGAAGACGGAAAATTTATCCGAAGAAAATTTCAAAAAACAGTTTTGTATGCACCCAAAGGCTTGGCTGCAATGAATAATATCATTTACGTAACAGATACATCTCGTGTGGTGGGTTTTGATATTAATTCCGGAGAACAGGTTTTTGAACTTACCATTCCTGCAGCCACATTTCTCAATGATTTATGCACCGAAGAAAAAAACATGCTGGCAGTTACCGATTCAAAAAGCGATCATGTATATCTTATAAATACGTTAGACAAAACAATTCAATTTTTAGGAAACGTAGCCGGAGCTAATGGAGTTACGTACAATACAAAAACAAAACAATTGTATGTATGCGGTGTGGGTGTAAAATGGAATGGCCAAGGAAAAATGTATGTAAAAAACATGGGTAAACAGGATACGCTATTTACCGAATTACCAAACAGTCCAATAGGATTTTTTGATGGAATTGAGTTTATAGATGATGATCATTTAATTGTTGATGATTGGTCGCATGGTGGAAGACTTTTTATTTATGATTTAAAGAATGATAGCAGCACATCGTATACAATTAACAATGGCACGGCTGATTTGTATTACGATAAAGTATCCGGAGACATCTATATTCCTGATATAAATAAAAACAGAGTACTGATTGAAAATATACACAGCTTAAAAAAAGATTAGCATCACATCAACAATAATAACCAATATGAAAAAAACATTTTTAGTACTAATGCTGGCCACGGCAGCCTTTTGTAACCATTTAATTGCACAGGATGCGGCTGTTTTTCCTAAAGGAGAAATATCTACCACTAATAATCACACCGGAACTGTTTGGCTTAAAGAATTAAACGCTCCTGATAGTATTTTCAGTTACAGCATAGCAGTTGCAAGCTTTGCATCGGGTGCAAAATTAGATTGGCATATTCATCCCGGAGGACAAATCTTACTCATCATCGAAGGCACCGGTTATTACCAGGAAAAAGGGAAACCAATACAAATAGTTCATAAAGGCGATGTAATTAAATGCCTTCCGGGTGTGGCGCATTGGCATGGGGCATCGCCGAAAAGCAGCTTTGCTTATATCGCTACTACGCCTGCACAAAAAGGAAATACAATATGGCTAAAAAGGGTAACCGATGAAGAATATAATAGCATACAATAACATCCTACTTTACTGTAAATTTTTAAAATAAAAAAATATGAAATCAAAAATTTTCGGACTGTTTCTGGTAATACTAAGTGTGCAATTAACCTACGCACAACCAACCGAAACAATTAAAACCGCCACCAACAACACACCAGAACAACAGGAAGTCATCAACCTTTCCCAACAGAAATGGAATTGGATGGCAGATAAAAATGTAGATTCTTTAAATATGCTGTTTGATACCAACGCCATGTTTGTGCACATGGGAGGAAGCTGGGGAAAAACCCAAGAACTTGGTGTTATTAAAAGCGGTGGTATATGGTATAAAAAAGCCGAGGTGTATTCGGTAATAGTCAACATTATGGGCAATACTGCTATCCTTTTAAATGATATTGACCTAGTTGCTGAAGTTGGCGGACGTGAAGTTACCAATCCTTTTATGGTAACGGAGGTATATATTAAAGAAAACGGAAAATGGAAAATGGGCTCACTTACTTTCTCACACCTGCTAAGGCCGGTTAAAATGACTACCAATAAAAATTAAGATAGTTACTGCCACAGATGGTACTTAATTTTTCTAACGTGGAAGCTCCACCAAAGAAATAAATTGGAACGAAATGAAAACTGCCACATTTATTTTACTTATCATTGATTAATGAGGATTGCCATCTGCGGATTATACAATTCAAGAATAGAAAATCAGGTAATGTACTGAAAAATAGTTGGTGATTTTTTCAAAATAAATCCTTTTATTAGCGATATTAATCTGAAGAGGAAGCAGGCTCTGCTGGAGAGCAACCTATCAGCAATAAGATTAATGCAAGACGATAGTCAATAGCAGTCATTTAATGGCTGCTATTTTTAGTTATTATCGGATTGCTGTATGGTCTAAAAAAACTCACATATTGGACTTATTCCTGAAGTAGATATACCATTTAATAAAATTGATTCTGTTGTTTTTAGTGAGCCCTCTATGCAGGTCAAGATGGTTTTTCAAATGACCAAAATAAGACTCAATGCCGTTAGTAGTTTTGGGAATATTGTTGTTATCCAAATAATGAAACATATTGGGTAATGCTCTTTTTATGGTCAGAAAAGATCGCCTGATTAATTTGTGTTTATACCAATATCTGCCAGTTTCCGGTTTATACGATTTTTCTTTCAGGAAGTCTTTGAATTTAATTTCCCATGCCGATAAACTTTGAATCCAATATTGCTTATCGTTGTATGTTGCTATGCGATGTATCATCAATACTAATGCTCTTAATTCTTTAGCTGCCTCATAGGTTGGATTGGCTGTAAGCCACAGCAGGCTCATTCTTTGAATATGTACCAGGCATCGTTGTACCACAACACCAGGCATTATTTTTTTGATGGCTTTCAGTGTGGCTTTATGGCCATCACAAGTAATACTGGCTACCTGCAATCCAAGGTTTAGTAAATTATTTAAGTCCTCTTTTATCTCCTCATATCGCTCTGCATCCGAGAATCTAAATAGTTGCGTGTAACTAATCATATCATCCTGATAACAGACCACACAAAACTTTTTAAAGTAGGTAGCATCTACTCTTAAGTGAATATTATCATGATGAATAATGGAGGTTAGCGGAACTCTGTTGAGGAAATAATAAAAAGTCTTTTGAAGAGTATCTTTTGATAAACCGCTATCTCTTTGAAGTGTTTTATAAGTTTGTCTTTCCAATACCCATTTATGGAACCATACAAAACGATTACTATACTTTACGGAAATATTTAACCAACAAAACAACTGGCCGCATTGCTTGCATTTAAATCGTTGTTTGCCGTTTTGTTTTCCCCATTTTATCACTGAAAAACTGTCGCAAGTAGGGCAAGATTTTTTTTGACATAGTAAGAAATTGAAAAGGGTTTCAATTTAGATCATTGAAACCCTTACTCACACTAAATTCTATCGGATTTTACCAACTATTTTTCAGTATTATACCGAAAATCAAAAATCTGCCTTTTTGTATAGGCAGATTTTTGAAAATATTTTTCAATGAAAAATTGAGTTATTAATTATAAGCAATCCTACCAATTGCTTATCCTGCTGTAGGTATATTGGCAAAAGCATCAATCTCTTCGCCCATAGCGGCACGTTTCATTTTATGTGCCATATCGTGTCCAACATAATTTTCAATCCATTTTTCAATAATATAAATAAGCGGTGTTAAAATAATAGCCATAACAAACTTGTACGTATAATTAACCAAACAAATGGCTAATACCAATTGCCAACTCCACCCATTACCAATTTTAAATGCAATAAATAACACAATAAAACTATCTACCAATTGCGAAACCAGTGTAGATCCTGTAGCCCGTAGCCAAACCCACTTCTCTCCTGTTACACGTTTTATTTTATGAAATACGGTAACATCAACAATTTGACTAACTAAAAATGCGGTAAGACTTCCGAAGATGATCCACATTCCCTGACCAAAAATTCCTACAAAAGCATTTTGCATATTAGGAATACCGCTATTGGCTTTAGAGCCAATCCAAAAATCGGCCGGAGGAACTTGCATGGCAGTATAAAACATTAAAAATGCATAGCCAATTAAAATTACAGCAGTATAACTAATTCTTTTTACTGCTTTAGGACCATAAAACTCATTTACCACATCCGTCATTACAAATTCTAATGGCCATAATAAAACACCTGCCGTTAAATTAAACGACAGGCCGGATTGTCCAAATATGGTAAAATTAGCAGGAGTACCTCCCAGTAGTTTTTCGAAAGAAAATATTTTCCCGCCAATACATTCTGCAATTAAAGCATTGGCAACAAAAAAGGCGGCAAATCCTATAAAAAGCTTGGTAGGTTTATCTTTTAAAATATTGCTGATCATTGATTGAATTGATTAATTGAAGATGAAAAAATAAAATATTTGACTCAAAAAGAATAATAAATTAACTAATAACAACCATTTAGGCAATTCGGTTTCTTTTTTTTGAAAGAAAAAATATAATGCAGCAATATTGAGTGCCATATTTAAAATGGGCGATACAATCCAACCAAGAATAATAATATAGTTATTGATATCTTGATTAGTAAAAACATTTTCTACTCGGCGAGCAATTAAACTTACTATAAAAAGGATATTGCACACAAAAGCTACTTTATTAAGAAATAATAAATGCCGCATATAAAATTTTAGTTCAAAATAGCATTAATTTGCCAAACAGTTATAAAACAAATACGATGAAACATTTTCAGTGGAAATTGCTTTTACCACATGCAGTAGCTATCATTATTTTTTTACTGATTGCCATTATTTTTTGTAAACCCGCTTTAAACGGAAAAGTGTTACAACAAAGCGACGTTACACACTGGAAAGGAATGGCACAAGACCTTTTTCGCTACAAAGAAACCCATGGGCACTATCCTTTATGGAATAATAATTTATTCAGCGGTATGCCTGCATACCAAATTGCTTTAGAAGCCGAAAACCCAATTAGCATTGGCTACTTACATATATTTTTTACATTAGACTTATGGAAACCAATTGGTTTTTTCTTTTTGCTTTGCATTTCATTTTACTTTTTAAGTCAGGTTGTAAATGTTAACCCATATATAGGAATTATAGGATCCTTAGCGTATGCGTATGCCAGTTTCGATCCGGTAATTATTGTAGCAGGGCACGATACACAAATGCAAGCTTTAGGCTATTTGCCTGCATTACTTGCCGCTATTTGGTTATTATATCATAAAAAATATTGGTGGGGCACCGCTTTAACTGCTGTATTTAGTGCCTTATTAATTCAGCAAAATCATTTACAAATTACCTATTACTTTTTAATTATTGCAGTAGTAATGACCATTGGATTTTTAGTTCAATGGATTCAATCAAAACAATACAAACACGCATTAAAAGCCATTGCTTTAGCCGCAATTGCCGGAGGTTTAGGTGCAGCTTGCAACTTAGTAAACCTTGCTACAACCTATGATTACTCTAAAGAAACCATGCGCAATGGATCGGCATTGTTAGACACAGCATCGGCTAATAAAAAAACAGATGCTGCAAAAGCAGGATTGCCAATAGACTATGCTTTTGCTTGGAGTTATGGAAAATTAGAAACCTATACCCTACTCATTCCCGGTATTTATGGTGGCTCGGGCGGAAACGAAATTCATGCTAATTCTAATTTTGGAAAATTAGCTACCGAAAAAGGTTTGCAAGAAGATCAAGCAGAAAATTTTGCAGCAAGCATGCCCGCTTATTGGGGGCCACAACAATTAGGCACCAGTGGACCTGTGTATCTTGGTGCCATTATTTGCTTTTTATTTATTGTAGGAATGTTTTATTTAAAAACGCCCAATAAATGGTGGTTACTTGCTTTATCTGTATTAGCTATTGCCATGAGCTGGGGAAAAAACTTTGAACTATTTAATGAATTTTTGTTTAACCACTTGCCAATGTATAACAAGTTTAGAGTGCCCACAATGACGCTAATTATTCCGCAATTAATATTTCCGCTTACAGCAATTCTTACTTTACAACAATTCTTTTTCGAAGAAACCGATAAACAACAGGCTATTAAAAAAATTCGTCAATCTGTTATTGTAACAATACTTCTTTTTGTGATAGCAGCCTACTTATATTTTAGTTTTAACTATGTTGGCAGCACCGATGAAAACTTAAAAAAATATTTATCGAAAGCGGTAGGCGGTGAAGAAACAGGCAATAGTTTTTACAAAGCACTTTTACAAGACAGGCAAAGTTTATTTGGCAGTGATATTGTTCGTTCTATAACTTTTATAACATTGGCTATTGTAGTTCTATGGCTATTTATGATAGAAAAACTAAAAGCCAACTATGCCATTATTGCATTATTATTCTTAAGTACAATAGATGTTTTAGGCGTAGGAAGAAGATATTTAAACGAAGCCAATTTTCAGGATGAAGAAACAATTAATGAGGAAAGTTTTAAACCTACACCAGCAGATGCCGCTATTTTAAAAGACAGTTCATATTATCGTGTTTTAAATTTTACTGTCGATCCTTTTAATGATGCATTAACCTCCTACTATCATCATTCAATTGGTGGTTATCATCCGGCTAAGCTGAGCATTTATGAGGATTTGCTAAATTTTCATTTACGTAAACAGCCTATCAATTTTAAAGTATTAGATATGCTAAATACAAAATACTTTATAGTTGCCAATCCGCAAACCAATCAACCCATGGCACAACAAAATCCACAGGCATTAGGTGCAGCATGGTTTGTAAAAGGTATTCAATACGAGAAAAATCCTCTTTCTGTAATTAAAGCATTAAACAATTTTAATCCAAAAGATACGGCTGTTATAGAAGAAAAAGATAAATCACTTATTCATATTGCAAATGAAACGGATACAGCAGCATTTGTACATTTAATTAAAAACGAGAATGATTTTATAGAATACCAATCGCAAAGTAATAACAACGAGTTTGCCGTATTTAGTGAAATATTTTATAATAGAGGTTGGAAAGCATATATAGATAATAAGGAAACCCC